>NZ_BAAAMR010000170.1:0-14551 GCF_039529375.1 Actinomadura napierensis | reverse complement strand
GGCGCGGCGACGGTCGCCGCGGCGGCCGCCGCGCTCGTGCCCGGCATGGTGATGGACGGCCGCGCCCCTCGGACCGGTCCCGCGGCGCCGGCCGTGACGTCCTATCCCCCCATCGGGTCGCCGGAGCATGCCATTCGGGTGGCGGGGATCTGCCACGGCCGCCTCGACGCACGCGCGGCCGCCTCGGCGCTGCAGAAGGTGGGCGCGCTGCGCATCCCCGGCTGGGACCAGTGGCTGATCGCCACCGGCACCGGCGGTCAGGTCAAGCTGGAGATCGTCCGCTTGGACACCGGGCGGACGAGCTGCCAGACGGTCGCGGGCGGGGGACGGAGCGGAGCCCAACGCATCCCCAATTTCATGCTCGGCCAGGCGCCGCACCCGGTCGAGGCCCGCGCCGGGGAGCCGGTCGCCTGGATCGGCTACAGCACCGACGCCGTCGGAGGCTTCGAGCTGCTGCGCCCGGGCGGCGGCTGGACGCGCGTGACCTGCGACGCCGGGGGAGAGATCGTCTGCGTTCGGCGGCCGGCGATCTCGGGCACGGCACTGGTCTTCGCGACGCGGCCGACCGTTTACCCGAGCCCGGGCCCCGGTATCCGGATCGGCCGCGGTCTGCGGATCCTCGGCCCCACCGGCCGGGTGCTGAAGGGGCGGCCGTACGGCAGCTGACGCCGGCGTTCAGCTCTTGCGGAGGTCGCCTCTGAGGACGCGGTGGATCAGGTCGTCGCGGAGCTGGCCGTAGCCGGTCTCGGCCCAGACGCTGCGGGCCGGGTCGGCCTCGAAGTAGGGGACGTCCCGGCCGTCGCGGCGGTCCATGAGCACGTCGGGGGTCTCGCGGGCGCGCGCCGCGCGGGCGCAGGCGCGGCAGGCGTGCACGTGGAGGCGGCGGCGGGAGCCGAGCGGCCGCCAGTCCAGCTCGGCGGGGCCGTCGCCGTGCAGCGGGTTGAAGAAGCACAGCGGGCTCGGCGGCACCTCGGGCTTCCCTTCGGCGAGCGCATGGGCCGAGGCGAGCGCGTCGCGTCCCTGGTCGAGCAGGACGAGGACTCCGGCGAGGTCGGGGATGTCCTGCGCGGCGTCCAGGGTCTTCGCCGCGGCCTGGTAGGCGTCGAGAGCTCGCGTCATGAGGGCCCCGGCGCGCTCGCCACCGGTGGTCGTCGAGTCGTCCAGCAGTTCGCCGAAGGCGATGACCTCGTGGGACGCCTGCTCGCGCAGCTGGTCCTCGCTCGCCTTGCCGGCGGTGGCGAACACGGTGCGCGGCAGCAGCAGGCCGTCGCCGGCCTCGCGGCGGACGGCGGCCATGCGGCGGCGCCGCCACAGCAGGACGCCCGCGACGGCGGCGACCGCGACGCCGGCACCGCCCGCGGCGAGCGGCAGCACGAGGCCGGTACCGCCGTCCTTCTTCTTCGCCTTCGGGGCCGACGACTTCAGATGCGCCTGGTAATTGCGGTCGATCTCCGCAGATTCCTGCTTGTAGACCTTCGTGGCGGTGCCCGAGATGATCAGGTCGGTGTAGCGGGTGAGCCGCGCCGCGAGGGACGCGCCGTCCAGCGAGTCGTCCCAGTTGACGGCCCAGGCGGCGTCGTCGGCGGCGTGGTCGCCGCCCCACTCGTGCCCCATCAGCTCGTCGGTGGACTCGTGGAAGGTGACGAAGATCCCGTCCCGCCCCAGGCGGCTGTGCACGACCGTCGCGAGCTGCTTGTCGTCGTTCCAGGTGCCGCCCTGGACGAGCGGCACCAGCACGATGTAGGTCGGCACCGGCATCTTCTTGAGCCGGGCCGCGAGGCGCCGCCGGTCCGCGACGGGCAGCGCCGACGCGTACGACGGGTCGACGTAGATCGGGGAGCGGCGCAGCGCGGCGGCGATGCGCGCGCCGGGGGAGGGCTTACTCGACACCGAGGTACTCCATCACGCGTTTGACGAGGTCGTTTCCGCGGGAACCCCACGCCGCGTCCCGCCACACGCCGGGGACCGCGTAATGGGGCGCGAGGCCGTCCGGGCCTTGGACACGCAGGACGCGGTCCGCTATCTCCTTGCCGGACGCGCCGAAGCAGGCCGTGCACACCGGCTGCCGGCGGGGCTTGCCGCCGTCGGCGTCGCCGGGCAGCGGCACGGTCTTGCGGCGGGTGGAGTCGCCGTGCAGCGGGTTCACGAAGCATGGCGGCGGAGGGGCGGTCATCTGCCCGGCGAGGGCACGCCGTCCCTGCCTGGCCAGGACGATCACGCCGACGAGGTCGAGGGCGTGGCCGGGGTCCTCGTCCACGTCGTCGTAGAGGATCTGCGCGGCGTCGAAGGCGGCGAGGGCGAAGGCGCGGCCCCGGTTGCCGGACGCGTCGGGCAGCCGGTCGCGCAGCCGGTCCAGCTCGGCGGACGCGGTGCGTCGCAGCCACCGCTCCGAGGGCTTGGAAGGCGCGCCGGGGTGCGCCTCGGCCTGCGCCGCCAGGCCCGCGACGGCGCCCCGGGACCCGCCGCGGCGGAACCAGCGGCGGCCGGCGGCGGCCGAGCCGATCCCGGCCCAGTACAGCGCGACCGCCGACAGCGGCCCGACGAGGAGGAACCCGCGCAGGAAGTGGCTCTTGACCGTGGGCTTGTCCGGCGTCAGCGGATGATCGTCCTCTTGCCCGAAGGGGACCGGGGGGCTGAGGAGCGCGGGGGACGACGTGGGCGGTGCGGCGGGCGCGGAAGCCCAGGTGTTCACGCGCTTGATCAGCCGGACGGCGAGGCCGCTGAACGGGCGGTGGATATCGGGCGGTTCGTAGTCGGGCAGGCCGTCCTGCCCCACGACGTCCAGGTCGATGTCGCGCGGCACGTTCCAGCCCTGGCCGAGCATGTAGCCGTCTTCGCCGACCATCAGGTAGAGGCCGTCGCGGTGCGTGACGCCGTGCAGCGCGGACAGGAAGGCGTCGTCCTTGCCCTGCGACTCCGAGTCGAGCGGGTTGGGGGCCACCACGACCAGGATCGGGACCGTGACGCGCCGGGCGGCGGCCCTGATCGCCGTGTCGACGCGGGCGCGGTCGGCGGCGCCGAGCGCGACGTCCACGTCCGGGTCGACGAAGAGCGGGTCCTTGGCGAGCGCGGCGGCGACGCGGTCGAGGCGGTGGCCGGAGTAGCGCGGGTCGGGGGCGGCCGAGGCGGGGGCGGGCAACATCGCGAGGGCCGCCGCCGTGACGCCGACTACGACGCGCCTCATCGCTTCCCTCCCCGCCCGGCGGGCCGCTTCGGCTTCTTGCGGACCGGTTTCTTTCCGGGGACGGGCCGCCGCCTGCCGCGGCGTATCCGGCGTCCCGCCAGCAGGCCCAGGACGATCAGGCCGCCGAGCCCGGCGCCGATGCCGAACGCGGTGTCGTTCCTGACGGCGGCCCGGTGGTTGCCGCGGTCGTAGGCGTCCAGCTCCCGCCGGGTCGCGGACTCGGGCCGGGGCGACGGGTGACGGGCCCGCTCCTCGGCGTGGCCGGAGAGGGCGATCTCCACGAACCGGTCGAGGACGCTCAGCAGGCCCGCCTCGTAGGGCAGCTCCGACGTCGCGGCCTGGTAGGCGTGCTCGACGTCGATCCGCCGCGTCCCACCGAACTGCTGCACCTCGCCGAGGGCGCCGCTGGGATCGACGACGAGGTAGACGCCGTCCTTGCCGAGCCGGTCGTGCAGCACGGGCACCAGGGACTCCAGGTCGGACGGGGCCTCGGTGCCGTCGTCCCGGACGCGGGAGGGCAGCGTCACCACGACGTAGGCCGGGACGCCGAGCCGGCCGACCAGCGCCTTGATCTTCCCGGCGGTCCCGGGAGGCAGCAGCCGGGGCACCTGGTCGGTGACGTAGACGGGATCGCGCTTCAGCTGGGCCGTGATGGAGCCGATGCGCGTCTGCGCCGCGGGCGGCTTCGCGGCCGGCGCGGCCGAGGCCGTTGCGGTCAGGCAGCAGGCGATCAACCCCCCGATGACAAGGACGAACCACCCGCGCCGCATGGCGGGAGTCTAGTGATGATCGTCAAATCGGGCGGCGCCGGCGGCTCCCCCGCCCGGGGGAGGGCGCGTCACCCGCGAATCCACCGCCGCCGGTGTCGGGCTACCCGCGGGTCATTGGATAGGGTCGAGAGCGGGGGAGACCCCGGGAGACCGCAGTTGACAGCCTGGTGCCACCGGGCGACACGACGTACGAGGAGAGCCGTTCCGTGACCATCCGAGTAGGCATCAACGGGTTCGGCCGGATCGGCCGCAACTTCTACCGCGCCGTGAAGGCCGGCGGAGCCGACATCGAGATCGTGGCGGTCAACGACCTGACCGACAACGCCACGCTCGCCCAGCTGCTCAAGTACGACAGCATCCTCGGCCGCTTCCCCGAGGACGTGCGCGCCACCGCCGACGAGATCGTCGTCGGCGGCAAGTCGATCAAGGCGTTCGAGGAGCGCGACCCCGCGAACCTCAAGTGGAGCGACGTCGGCGCCGACATCGTCGTCGAGTCCACCGGGTTCTTCACCGACGCCACCAAGGCCAAGGTGCACGCCGACAACGGCGCCAAGAAGGTCATCATCTCGGCCCCGGCCAAGAACGAGGACCTCACCGTCGTCCTGGGCGTCAACGAGGACAAGTACGACCCGGCGAACCACACGGTGATCTCCAACGCCTCCTGCACCACCAACTGCTTGGCCCCGCTGGCGAAGGTCCTGCACGACAACTTCGTCATCGAGAAGGGCCTGATGACGACGATCCACGCCTACACGCAGGACCAGAACCTGCAGGACGCGCCGCACAAGGACCTGCGCCGCGCCCGCGCCGCCGCGCTGAACGTGGTGCCGACCTCCACCGGCGCCGCCAAGGCCATCGGCCTGGTGCTGCCGGAGCTGAACGGCAAGCTGGACGGCTACGCGCTGCGCGTCCCGGTGCCGACCGGCTCGGCCACCGACCTCACCGCGACCCTGTCGCGCGAGGTCACCGCCGCGGAGGTCAACGAGGCGTTCAGGAAGGCCGCCGAGGAGGGCGCGCTCAAGGGCTACCTCACCTACACCGAGGACCCGATCGTCTCCAGCGACATCGTCACCGACCCGTCGTCGTGCATCTTCGACTCCGGGCTGACCAAGGTCATCGGCGACCAGGTGAAGGTCGTCGGCTGGTACGACAACGAGTGGGGCTACTCCAACCGCCTCGTCGACCTCGTGAAGCTCGTCGGCTCGCAGCTCTGAATCCCGACGAAGTCGGCACGGGGGGTGTGGGGGGTCGTCCCCCCTCGGGTGGCACCGCCCTAGGACCAGAGTCCCGTTCCCGCCGTGGCCGCGCCCAGTGCGCGGCCACGGCGGGGCCGTATCCGGAAGGAATCCGCATCCCGATGCGCACCATTGACGATCTGGACGTCGCCGGGCGGAAGGTGCTGGTCCGCGCGGACCTGAACGTCCCGCTGCAGGACGGCCGGATCACCGACGACGGCCGGATCCGGGCCAGCCTGCCCACGATCGAGGCGCTGCGCGACAAGGGCGCCAAGGTCGTCGTCTGCGCCCACCTCGGCCGCCCGAAGGGCGAGGTCAAGTCCGAGTTCTCGCTCGGCCCGGTGGCGATCCGGCTCGGCGAGCTGCTCGGCGTCCGCGTGGTGTTCGCCGACGACGTCGCCGGCGCGTCCGCGCACGCGGCCGTCTCCGGGCTCGGCGACGGCGACGTCGCGCTGCTGGAGAACCTGCGCTTCGAGCCGGGCGAGACCAGCAAGGACGACGCCGAGCGCGGCGCGTTCGCCGACAAGCTGGCCGCTCTCGCCGACGTCTATGTCGGCGACGGGTTCGGCGCGGTGCACCGCAAGCACGCCTCCGTCTACGACGTGCCGAAGCGGCTGCCGCACGCGGCGGGCGACCTGATCGCCACCGAGGTGTCGGTGCTGGAGAAGCTCACCGAGCAGGTCGAGCGGCCCTACGCGGTCGTCCTCGGCGGCTCCAAGGTCTCCGACAAGCTCGGCGTGATCGACAACCTGCTCGGCAAGGCCGACCGCATCCTGATCGGCGGCGGCATGGTCTTCACCTTCCTCAAGGCGCAGGGCCACGAGGTCGGCAACAGCCTGCTGGAGGAGGACCAGCTCGGCACCGTCCGCGAGTACCTGCGGCGCGCCGAGGAGAGCGGCGTGGAGTTCGTGCTCCCGGTGGACGTCGTCGCCGCGACCGCGTTCGCGGCGGACGCCGACCACGAGGTCGTCGCGGCCGACGCGATCCCCGCCGACCGGCTCGGCCTGGACATCGGCCCCGAGTCCGGCAAGCTGTTCGCCGCGCGCCTGGCCGGCGCGAGGACGGTGTTCTGGAACGGCCCGATGGGCGTGTTCGAGATGGAGCCGTACTCGCACGGCACCCGCGCCGTCGCGCAGGGCCTGATCGACTCCGGCGCGTTCACCGTGGTCGGCGGTGGCGACTCCGCCGCGGCCGTCCGGCAGCTCGGCTTCGACGAGGGAGCCTTCTCGCACATCTCGACCGGCGGCGGCGCCAGCCTCGAATACCTCGAGGGCAAGGCGCTGCCCGGCCTGCAGGCACTGGAGGACTGACCGATGGCCCCCGCGACCCCTTCCGGAAAGCAGACCGGCCGCAAGCCGCTGATGGCCGGCAACTGGAAGATGAACAAGAACCACCTGGACGCGATCCTGCTCGTCCAGAAGATGGCGTTCGCGCTGAAGGAGCCCGACTTCGAGGCCGTCGACGTCGTCGTATGCCCGCCGTTCACCGACCTGCGCTCGGTGCAGACGGTGATCGAGGCCGACCGGTACGCCATCCAGTACGGTGCGCAGGACGTCTCGCAGCACGCCTCCGGCGCCTACACCGGCGAGATCGCCGCGTCCATGCTGGCGAAGCTGGGCTGCTCCTACGCGATCGTCGGGCACTCGGAGCGGCGCGAGTACCACGGCGAGGACGACGCGCTCGTCAACGCCAAGGCCAAGGCGGTCCTGGGCGCCGAGATGAACCCGATCATCTGCGTGGGCGAGGGCCTGGAGGTGCGCAAGGCCGGCGCGCACGTCGCGCACGTCCTGGCGCAGATCGACGGGGCGCTGGAGAAGATCCCCGCCGACCAGGTGCGGCGCAGCGTGATCGCCTACGAGCCGGTCTGGGCGATCGGCACCGGCGAGGTCGCCACGCCGCAGGACGCGCAGGAGGTCTGCGCCGCCGTCCGGACCCGGCTCGCCGAGCTGTACGACGGCGGGCTCGCCGACCAGGTGCGCATCCTGTACGGCGGCTCGGTGAAGGGCGACAACATCGCCAAGCTGATGGCGCAGGACGACGTGGACGGCGCGTTGGTCGGTGGTGCCAGCCTCGACCCGGGCGAGTTCGTCAAGATCTGCCGGTACCGGGAGTTCCCGGCCTGATCAAAACTGATCAATTCCGCGTGACATGGGGGTTCTTGCCGAACCAGGCGGTAGTTCGTCGTACCCTTCGTACTGCACGGGTAAACCGCCCGGCTCGATCCTCCGTCCCTACAGACGAGGCCCCGTCTCCCGCGGGGCCTGCCAGAGAAGGCGCTGAAGAACTGTGATCATCGCATCGTCCATCGTGCTCATCGTCACGAGTCTGCTGATGGTGGTCCTCGTCCTGATGCACAAGGGCAAGGGCGGGGGACTGTCCGACATGTTCGGCGGCGGCGTCTCGTCGTCGCTCGGCGGCTCGTCGGTGGTGGAGCGCAACCTGGACCGGCTGACGATCGGCGTCGGGGTGGTCTGGTTCGCCTCGATCATCGTGCTCGGGCTGCTGTTCAAGCACAAGGGCGTCGGCTGAGCCGCCCGTCCAAACACGTTCGAGCGCCGCGCCGTCCTCGGAGGTCCCTGGCGGCCGCGGCACACAAAGCGAGGAGTAGTCCGTGGGTAGTGGCAACGCGATTCGGGGCAGCCGCGTCGGGGCCGGTCCAATGGGGGAGGCGGAGCGCGGCGACGCCGCCCCCCGCGTCTGGGTGACCTTCTACTGCGCCAACCGGCACGAGACGCGCCCCAGCTTCGCGACCGACGTCGCGGTCCCCGAGACGTGGGACTGCCCGCGCTGCGGGTTCCCGGCCGGCCAGGACGCGGAGAACCCTCCGGCGCCGCCGAAGACCGAGCCCTACAAGACGCATCTGGCGTACGTGAAGGAGCGGCGCAGCGACGAGGACGGCGAGGCCATCCTCGAGGAGGCGCTCGCCAAGCTGCGCGAGAAGCGCGCCGCCGTCAAGAGGGCCCTGGAGGCCGCGGGCCGGAGCTGACGCTCCGCCCGCACGGCGACGCCGCGCACCGGTGTCCTGGCCCGGTCCCCGCAGGGGGGTCGGGCCTTCGCCGTCTCGGGGTGCGGTCGGCGCGGCGGCTCAGCAGGAGGGCGCGCAGAGGCGGCGGGCGGTGGCCTCGCCGAAGATCCGCATGATGTCCTGCGGGACGCGGGCGGTGTAGACGCTGCCGCCGGTGGCGTCGGCGAGCCGCCGCAGCTCGGCGGTGTCGACGTCCGGGCCGAAACCGATGACGATGATCTGCACCGGGCGGGTCGCCTCCCGTCCGGCGCGCAGCGCGGCGACCGTGCGGTCCAGGGAGGGGCCGCCGGGGTCGTCGTTGCGGCCGTCGGTGAACAGCAGCACCGTGTTGACCATCTCCGGCCGGTAGGTGCGGCGCATGTACCGGACGGCGGCGAGCACGGTGTCGTACAGGCCGGTCGCGCCGTCCGGTTTCGGGCGCAGCGCCGCCAGCGCGCTGAGGATGCGCTGCCGGCGGGTGACCGAGCCGACCCGGCCGCCGAGCGGGCCCATCGGGACGGTCCGCCGCCAGTCCCGGTCTCCGTCCAGCCGCGTGGAGAAGATCCACTGGCCGAGTTCGGTGTCGTCGGGCTGCAGTGCCAGGCCCTCCTGGGAGGCCTGCGCGATCGCCTGCAGCCGGGTCAGCCGGGTGCCGGGCACCGGCTGCGCCATCGATCCGGAGACGTCGATCACCGACAGCATCCGGGAGCCGAGCGTCAGCCGCGCCCATTCCTGCGCCGTCCGCCGGACGAGGGCGGGTTCGGGGTCGGCGAGGACGGCGGGCCTGGCCGCGGTCAGGCCGGGTGTGCGGCCGAACGCGGCCGGCGCCCGCCCGGCGGGGTCGCGGAAGCCCGCCGAGCGGAGGTGCTCGCGGGCGGTTCCGCCGCGCAGCGCGTGCTCGAACAGCCGCGCGCCGGGACGGTCGTCGAGGATCGCGACCGGATAGTCCAGGGACAGGGTCCCGTCGCGCGGGTAGACGGCCTGGACGGGCTCCGACGGCTCGCGCCGGTCGTGCTCCCACACGGCCTGCTCCGGGACGGCCAGGACGGGCTCAGGCCGCGCCGAGGACCCGGCCAGCGCGCCGAACGCCCGGGTCGCGTCCGGTGCGGTGCTCTCCCGCACCGACCGCGCGAACGCCGCGAACGCCGCGTCGCCCTCGCGTTCCCGCGCGACCAGCAGCGCGGCGAGCCCGGCGCCGGTCCGGGCCGGGTCGGGCAGGACGAGGCCGACCGCCCGGGAGCTCCGCTCGCCGGGTTCGGCCGCGCCCAGCAGGTCCTTCCACGAGCCGGGCGTCCGCGTGGCCCGCGCCGCCGGGACCGCGGCGACGAGAGGCGAGCGGGCTAACGGCCCACCCGCCAGGCGCGGCGGCTTCGCCAGCAGCCGCAGCCACAGCGAGGAGTCCGGTACCCACACGTCCGGGAGGCGCACGCCCGAGCCCCGGGGGATCTGCCCGGACAGCAGCGCCGTGACCCCCGCCGGGCCGGCCGCGCGCACGGTGACCCGCACGCATTTCCCGCCCGCGCGGTGGTCGGCGCCGTTGAAGTCGGCGGCCACCGCGGACACGGCGGGCGCCAGTTCCGGGGCGACGGCCGCGTCGAGCGTCGTCACGCCGCCGGAGCACGACGTGATCGCCGACAGCGCGTACACCGACGTGGCGAGCACCGCCGCGATCGCCATGCACACGACCGCCACGATCGCCACGGTCCGGCGCGTGCGCCGTGTCCGCCGCCGCGCGCGCCGTCCCGTCTCCCGATGCGCCCCGCTCACGATGACCTCGACTCCCCGTTCGGCGGTCCGCCCCGCCGGTCCGTGTGGGCCGCCAATTGTCGGCGCCCCGCCGTCCCGCGGGCATCGGTGAAATCACCAGCCTCCGCAGTCCCGTTTTGGCCATCGGCGGAGCGGCGAATATTCTTCGGGGGAAGGCCGGTTCCGGCGCATGTTCGGGCGCGGGAGTTCGGGACGCGGCGGCGAAGCCGGGAGGGGAACCATGGACGCGGTCGACCAGGCGATCCTGCGGCGGTTGCAGCGGGACGGGCGGCAGACCAACCGGGAACTGGCCGAGGCGGTGGGGATCGCCCCGTCGACGGCGCTGGAGCGCACGCGCGCGCTGCGCTCGCGCGGGATCCTCACCGGCTTCCACGCGGCGGTCGACTTCGAGAGGCTCGGCCGCGGCGTGCAGGCGCTGATCTCGATCCGGATCCGGCCGCAGTCGCGGGAGGCGATCGAGTCGGCGCGCGACAGCATGGCCGCCATGCCGGAGGCCGTCGCCGTCTTCGTCGTCACGGGGAACGAGGATCTCCTCGTCCACGTGGCGGTGCCCAGCACCACGTACCTGCGCGACTTCGTGCTCGACCGGCTGGCCCGCCGCAAGGAGTACGTGGACGTCCGCACCACCGTGGTGTACGACTACGTCCAGCCGAGGGAGCAGGGCGAACTTCCGTCGGCCGAGCGGCGCGACGGGCGAACGCCGTACGCCTGAGGCGACGTCCGGTGCGCCGAAACCGAAGGATTGCCGGAGTGAGGCTGTGGAGCCGAACGAATGACGGCTCACAGCGCAAACTTCCGTACTCTTGCCTAGCTTCGGCTGCATGGGCCGACGAAACATTCCGTCCGGCGCGCTGCTGGTGCTGGCCGCCGGCGTCCTGTGGGGGACGGTGGGTCCGGCGCAGGTGCTGGCCGGTTCGGCGGCGAGCCCGGTGGCGATCGGCGGCGCGCGGATCTTCTCCGGCGGGCTCATCCTCGCCGTGCTGGTGCTCGTGACGGACCGGAAGGCGTTCCGGGCGCTGTCGCGGCGCACCTGGCCGCCGCTGGCCGCCGCGTCCGTCGCCACCGGGGTCTTCCAGGCGTCGTTCTTCAGCGCGGTCGACCGGACGGGCGCCGCGGTCGCGACCGCCGTCGTGTTCGGGCTCGCGCCCGTCTCGACCGGGCTGTGCGAGCGGCTGGTGCTGCGGGCGCGGCTGAGCCGGCGGTGGTGGTGGGGTACGGCCTGCGCGGTCGGCGGCGTTGCGCTGCTGATGGCGCCGGGGCCGGACGTCCATGTCGACCCGCTCGGGGTGGCGCTCAGCCTGGTCGCCGGGGTCTGCTTCGGCGTGTACACGGTGTCGGCGAAGGTGCTGACCGGCCACGAGGTGGGGATGGCGGCGGCGGTGTCGGTGACGCTGCTGGCGGGCGGGTCGGTGCTGCTGCCCTGGACGCTCGCGGACCTGCCGGCGCTCGCCGCGCCGCGGTCGGCGGTCCTGGTGGCGTGGCTCGGGATCGCGGCGACCGCTGCCGCGTACATGTTCTTCGTCACCGGCCTGCACCGCGTCAGCGCGGCGACGGCGGGGACGCTCAGTCTCGCCGAGCCGCTGGTGGCGGCGGTGCTGGCCGTCGCGGTCCTCGGGGAGCGGCTGTCCGTGCAGGCCGCGGCGGGGGCGCTGCTGCTGTTCGGCGGGCTGGCCGTGGTGTCGGTGCCGTCGCGGACCCGGCGGGCGCGGACCCGGCGAGTGCGGGACGCGGCTCGCTATGATGGCGCGAACGCGACTGGCGCAGTCAAGGTGGAGTCGACCACCGGGGAGCGAAACTAGTCCGCACACCGCGCGCCTGGGTGTACGGGTCCCCTTGCCGGGGCGCCCGGAGCGTTCCGGCGCGAAGCAGCGCGGAGGTAGTCGTGCACGAGCCCGCCGTTCCCCATCTGCAGGCCGCGGACCTCGAGATCGCCGGACTGGTCGAGGCGGAGGCCCGCCGCCAGTTCGAGAAGATCCGGCTGATCGCCTCGGAGAACTACGTGTCGGCGGCGGTGCTGGAGGCCGCCGGCACCGTCCTGACCAACAAGTACTCCGAGGGCTACGCCGGCAAGCGGTACTACGAGGGCCAGCAGAACGTCGACCCGATCGAGCTGGCGGCGATCGGCCGGGCCAAGGAGCTGTTCGGCGTCGAGCACGCCAACGTCCAGCCGTACTCCGGGTCGCCCGCCAACCTCGCCGTCTACCTGGCGTTCCTGGACCCCGGCGACCCGGTGATGGGCCTGTCGCTGCCGATGGGCGGCCATCTGACGCACGGCTGGTCGGTGTCGGCGACCGGCAAGTGGTTCTCGCCCGTCCGCTACGAGGTGCGCGCCGACACCGGGCGCGTCGACATGGACGAGGTCCGCGACCTGGCGCTCAAGGAGCGGCCGAAGCTGATCTGGTGCGGCGGGACGGCGGTGCCCCGCACCATCGACTTCCCGGCGTTCGCGGAGATCGCCCGCGAGGTCGGGGCGGTGCTGGCGGCCGACATCGCGCACATCGCGGGCCTGGTCGCGGGCGGCGCGCACCCGTCCCCGGTGGGGCACGCCGACGTGATCACCACGACCACGCACAAGACGCTGCGCGGCCCGCGCGGCGCGATGATCATGTCGACGGCCGAGCACGCCATGGCGGTCGACAAGGCGGTGTTCCCCGGCCTGCAGGGCGGCCCGCACAACCACACCACGGCCGCGATCGCCGCCGCGCTGAAGGAGGCGGCGGCGCCGGACTTCTCCCGGTACGCCCGCCAGGTCGTCGCGAACGCCAAGGCCCTCGCGGCGGCGCTGCTGGAGCGCGGCTACGACCTGATCTCCGGCGGGACCGACAACCACCTCATCCTGATCGACCTGACGAACAAGGGCGTCGCCGGCAAGCCCGCCGCGCAGGCCCTGGACCGCGCCGGCATCGAGCTGAACTACAACGCGGTCCCGTTCGACCCGCGCAAGCCGTTCGACCCGTCCGGGCTGCGGCTCGGCACCGGCGCGATCACCACCCGCGGGCTGGACGAGGCGCGGATGCCGCAGATCGCGGCCTGGATCGACGAGGTCGTGCGGGCGGCCGCCGGGCAGGACGAGGCGGTGGTCGAGCGGGTCGCGGGCGAGGTCCGCGAGATGCTGGCCGGCTACCCGATGCCGGGCTGGGCGACCGCCCCCTGATCAGGCGGCGCTGATCGACGAGGGGCGCAGGAGCGTGATCATGCGCCAGGCTTCGGGATCGGTGAGGGCCACCGCGTCCGCGCCGGTCCCGAAGTCGCCGTACCGGGCGGCGACGTCCAGCCCGCCGGCGAGCCGGATGGCGGCGTCGAGCTCGGTCGCGGTCCAGAACCGGTAGGGCACGACGTCCTCGATGACGCGGGTCGCGCCGTCCGCCTCGATCGTCATCGTCACGTGGTCGTCGGCGATCTGGGTGACCGGGTCGAGCAGGTCGGTCGGCTCGCCCCACCGGACCGTGGCGTGCACGCCGTCGCGCTCGACCGTCCAGCCGGTGCTGACGGTCGGGTCGTCCGACAGCCGGTCGCGCGGGTGCGACATCTCGATCACGTACAGGCCGCCGGGTGCCAGGTGCGCGGCGACCCGGCGCAGGTGCGCGACGAACGCGTCCAGCGTCATCAGGTGGGACGTGGAGTCCAGCATGGTCAGGACGAGGTCGAACCGGCGGCCCAGGTCGAATGTCGTCATGTCGTCCTGGACGACCTCGACCGCCACCCCTGCGCGCCGGGCCTCGCGCGCCGCGTACGCGCACATCGCCGGGCTCAGGTCGAGCGCGGTCGCGGCCAGGCCGAGCCGGGCCAGCTCGCGGGCGTGCTCGGCGGGCCCGGCGGCCCGCTCCAGCACCGTCCGGACGGGGCCGGCCGCGTCCGGACGGTGCTCGGCGCACCAGCCGAGCACCGCGCCGGTCTCGGCGGCCACGTCGCGGAACGAGCAGGCCAGCTCGTAGGCCCAGGGGTCGTCATAGATGCCGGTCACCCCGCCATCCTGCCAGCGCGCCCGGGTCGGGGCGGCCGTCCGCGCGCAGCCTGATCTCCACGATGTGGGGCTCGTCGGTGCGCCGCGTCCGGCCGCCGAGCGAGGTCAGCAGCCGCCGCATCCGCGCGTTCTCGCTCAGCGCGGTCGCGCGCAGCTCCACCAGGCCGCGCTCGCGGGCCAGCGCCACCAGCAGCTCGGCGAGCGCCCGGCCGAGGCCCCGGCCCTGCCAGGCGTCCTCGACCAGGAACGCCAGTTCCGCGACGCCCGGGTCGAGGACGTGGATCAGGTGCGCGAGGGCGAGCAGCGACCCGTCCGGGCCCTCGGCGACGAGCGTGAGGCCGCGCGCCGGGTCGCAGAACCGCGCGATCGCGCGCGGCGGCGGGTACGGCTTCGGGCTGAAGTAGCGCATCCGGCGGCTGTCGAGGGAGCACCGCTCGTGCAGGGAGCGGACCGCGTCGGCGTCGCGCGGCTCGATGGGCCGGACGGTCACCCGCGTGCCGTCGCGCAGCGGCACGGCGCGGGACGCCGGGTGCAGCGGCCCGGCGGGCAGCGCCGCCCGGACCAGCGCGTCGGGGCGCGCCGCCTCGGTGGTGGTGGACGGGAGGCCGGAACGCCGCAGGCGGACGG
>NZ_BAAAMR010000169.1:0-14730 GCF_039529375.1 Actinomadura napierensis | reverse complement strand
GCGGCCGAGCGCGGTGGCCGCGTCCCGGCCGCGGAACCCGTGCTCGCGCATCAGCCTCAGCACGGCCGCGCCGCCGGTGAGGCTGTGCACGCCGCCGGTGTGGGTGCGGCGCACGTCCCGCATCAGCGGGGCGCCGACCGCGGGCGCGTAGCCGATCTCTCCGGCGCCGCCGGTCGCGCCGCGGTGCAGCGCGCCGTCCAGGACGACCGCCATCCGGACGCCGTCGGCGACCCACAGCAGCACGAAGTCCCGGGTTCCGGCGGCGCGCTCGCCTGCGCGGGCGGCGAGCGCGGCGAGGTTCACGTCGTTCTCGATGGCGACCGGGACGCCGAGGCCGCCGGCGAGGGTGCCCACCAGGTCGGGGACGTGCCAGCCGGGGATGTGGGAGGCGTAGCCGAGCCGGCCGGTGGCGGGGTCGATCGCGCCCTGGATGCCGATGACGGCCCGGTGCAGGGCGGCGCGGGTCAGGCCCGCCGCGGCGGCGGCCTTGTCCAGCGCCTCGGCCATCCGGGCGACCACGTCCACGCCGGTGCGGCGGGGGTGGGCAGGGTGTGCTCGCCGACGACCGCCCCGGTCAGGTCGGCGACGCTGACCCGGATCCGGGCAGGCGTGACGTCGGCGCCGGCGACGTGCGCGGCGGCCCCGTTGATGCGGTACAGCTCGGCGGTCCGACCGGGTAGCCCCTCGCGCAGGCCGTCCCGCACGACCAGGCCGGCGTCCTCCAGCCGGGCGAGCAGCTGCGAGGCGGTCGGCTTGGAGATGCCGGTGAGGTCGGAGATCTGCGGGCGGGTCAGCGGGCCGCGGGCCAGCAGCGCCTCCAGCGCGGCGCGGTCGTTGATGGCGCGCAGCAGGCTCGGGGTCCCGGGGACACCCGGGCTGCCGGGGGCGGAGGCGGGCACGGCGGCTCCTCGGAGTTAAGAAGGTTTCCTAACTTGGAGGAGAAAGTAAGGACTCTTAACGAATACGTCAAGACCCTGGGCCCGCCGGAGAGCGGTGGGCGGCGTCAGGGGGCGGCGACGATGAAGCCGACGTTGCCGAAGCCGACCTCGTCTCCGGGCCGGACCCGGGCCGGGCCGGTGAGCCGCCAGCCGTTGACCCGGGTGCCGTTCATCGACCCCAGGTCGGACACCATCCAGCCCTCGTCGGCCTGGTACAGCTCGGCGTGGAAGCGCGAGACCGTCAGGTCGGTCAGCACGAACTGGCAGGTGGGGGCGCGGCCGACGACGATCCGCGCCGCTCCGGCGGGCGGCAGCACGAAGCGCGGCAGCCGGGGGGCGCGCCAGGCCGCCTCGATCCGCGCGGTCACCTGCGACACCGTCGCCACCAGGCCGGTGAGGCGGCCCACGACGCGGCTGGTGGGCGGCAGGTCGTGCACGATGTCGTCCAGTTCGGCGCGGTTGCGCGCCTGCAGCACCTGGTCGACGCGGCGCTCGAACGTCTCGTGCGACATCCGGCCCTCGGCCACGCGGTCGCTGAGGACGCGCAGCACCCGGTCCCGCTCGGTGTCGGACGCTCGCACCGGGTAAGAGGGCTGACCGTCCATGGCTGTGAGTATCCAGTCCCCGTCGTCGGCTGTCCAGAAATGGCCGTCAGGCGGAGGGCGGGCGATCGCCCTCACCCGCCCTCCACCTTTTCGATGCCTCCGGGACGCCGGAAGTTCGGGACCGTTCCCTCTACAGCCGCCTCTAGGGGACGGGGATCAGCGCGACAGCAGGTCCCGCGCGATGTGGGTCACCTGGATCTCGTCGGTGCCGGCGTAGATCTGGAACGACTTGGCGTCGCGGGCCAGCTGCTCGACCCGGTACTCGCTCATGTAGCCGTTGCCGCCGAACAGCTGCACCGCCTCCTGGGCCACCTCGCTGGCGGCCTGCGCGGCGTACAGCTTCATCGCCGACGCCTCGGCGAGCGTCGGGGTGCGTCCCGACCGCTGCATCTCCACGTGCCGGAACACCAGGTTCTGCACGTTGAGCCGGGCGACCTCCATCTTGGCGAGCTTGAGCTGGATGAGCTGGAAGTCGCCGATCCGCTGCCCCCACAGCTCGCGGGTCCTGGCGTACTCCACCGACAGCTTCAGGCATTCCTCGATGACGCCGAGGGCCATCGCGGCGACGCCGGCGCGCTCGGTGACGAAGTTCTGCTTGGCCGACTCCTTGCCGCCCTGCGAGCCGGACGACAGCAGCCGGTCGGCGCCGGCGCGCACGTCGTTGAGGAACAGCTCGCCGGTGGGGGAGGAGTGCAGGCCCATCTTGCGCAGCGGCCTGCTCTGCTCCAGGCCGTCCATGCCGCGGTCGAGGACGAACGTGAGGATCTCGCGGTCGCGGGGCTCGCGGCCGTCGTCGAGCTTGCAGTAGAAGACGATCGTATCGGCGTACGGGCCGTTGGTGATGAACGTCTTGCCGCCGTTGATGACGTACTCGTCGCCGACCTTCTTCGCGGTGGCCTGCATGCCGCCGAACGCGTCCGACCCCGAGTTCGGCTCGGTGATCGCCCAGGCGCCGACCTTCTCCATCGTCAGCAGCGGCAGCGCCCAGCGCTCCTTCTGGTCGGGCGTGCCCCGCTTCATGATCGTCCCGGCGGCGAGGCCGAGGCCGACGCCCATCGCCGAGACCATGCCGGGGGCGACCTTGCACAGCTCGATGACCGGCAGCATCGTCATCGCCGCATTGCCGCCGCCAGGGCCGTCGGCGTCCTTCTTCTCCGCGTCTTTCTTTTCGGGGCCGCCCGCGCGCTCCTTGGCGATCCGGGACTGGAAGGACGAGCGCGCCATCTCGTCCATCCCGAACGTCTTGTACAGGCTCCGGAGCAGGTCGTAGGGCGGCAGCTCGCCGGAGTCCAGCGCGTCCAGGTTCGGCCGGACCTCCGCGTCGATCCAGCCGCGGACCGCGTCCCGGATCATCAGGTCTTCCTCGGACCACTCGATCATGCTCAGCCTCGCCCTTCGGTCACCGCAGGTTGCGGGCACCATCCAAGCAGATCGTGGAAGTGAGCACTTATTTGGGGAGCCGGACGACGTCGGCCAGCACGCCGCCGTCCGCGGTGAGCCGCTCGGGCGCGGGGCTGTCGTACACGACCATGAGCCTCGTGCCGGGGCCGTGCGAGCCGTCCAGGACGGCGAGGCCCTCGGCGTGGTCGTCGCCGTCGCCGTAGGGCAGGTCGCCGAGCAGGGGCAGCTCCTCCTCGGTGACGACCTCGGGCGCGTCGACCTCGGCGATGCCCGGCCAGCGGTGCACGCGCACGGGGCCGTCGAGACCCATGCTCGGGCCGGTGAGGATCAGCAGGTCGTCGCCGTCCGGGCACAGGTCGCGGATGCCGAGCCCGCCCAGGTCCAGGAAGTGCGTGCGGTACAGGGCCTTGCCGTCGCCGACCGGCAGCAGTTCCAGCCGGCGCGGGTCGTCGGGGTGGGTGTCCGGGCGGATCTCCAGGAGGACGGCCCAGCCGCGCAGCACCGGCCCGCGCAGCCCGATGTAGAGCCGGTCGCCGTGCGCGGCGATGCCCTCGATGTCGATGCCGTTGTCCTTGCTCGGGATCGACAGGAACGGCGCGAGGTGCGGGTCGTCCTCGAGCAGGTCGGTGATGGAGTCGCGGCGCAGGCCGAGGACGGCGGCGGTGCGGCCGCCGTCCTCGCGGACGACCTCCGGCAGCCCGTCCGCGCCGGTAGCCAGGGGGAGGCGGGCCAGCACGAACCGGTTGTCCTCGCGTACCACCGACGCCAGCCGCTTGCGGGCCTTCGCCCCCGTCTGACCGGGCTTGATCTTCTTGCGCTTGAGGCTGTGCGAGCCGATCGCCCACAGCCAGCCGTTGCTGCGCGCCAGGCCCTCGATGTCGGCCTCCTCTTCGGGGCCTGCGGGCAGCTCGACGAGGTCGGCGAGCGCGACGGTGGCGTGCCCCTCGTAGCCGGTGACGAGCCCGTCCGCGTCGAGCGTCGCGGTGAGCCGCTCGATGGTGGCCGTCTCGTCGCCCGCCACCCACAGGCAGCGGCCGTCCTGGCGCACGGCGGACAGGTTGGTGTGCGTTCCGGCGTCCCGGCTTTCGCGTCCGAAGCGCAGCTCGACCCGGCGTTCCACGATCATGAGCGGAATGTTCCCACAAAACGGGAGTCGCCCCGGCGCGCCGCGCGCGAGCCGGAACGGCCGCTACCGGTCCCAGAGGACGTGCAGGCGCGGCGGCTTGCGGAAGACCAGCCCGTGCGCGCGCGGCGTGTGGGACGGATCGAGGCGCAGACCCGGCAGCTCCAGCAGCGCGGCGACCGCCGTCCGGGCCTCCAGCCTGGCCAGATGGGCGCCGAAGCAGAAGTGCGGGCCGTGCGCGAACGCCAGGTGCTCGGCGGCGTTCGCCCGCCGCACGTCGAACCGGTCGGGGTCGGGGAACACCGCCGGGTCGCGGTTCGCGCCCGCGAGCGACACGCGCACCAGGTCCCCCTCGCGCACCGTGACCTCGCCGAGGACGGTGTCGCGGGTGGCGTAGCGGTCGACGACCGACGCCGACGGCTCCAGCCGCAGCGACTCCTCGATCGCGGCGGGCAGCAGGCCGGGGTCGTCCAGGACGAGCCGCAGCTGGTCGGGGTGGCCGAGCAGGTGCAGCAGCGTGTTCGCGATCATCCCCTCGGTGGTGTCGATGCCGCCGAACATCAGGATCGCGGCGTTCGCCACGACCTCCGCGGTGGTCAACTCGGCCCCGTCCGCGGCGGCCTCGGCCAGCAGCGACCCGGGCGCGCCCGCGGTGATCGCCTTCTCGACGGCGGCGCGCAGCAGCGCGTACGCCTCGTCCGCGCGGGCGGGGGCGTCCCCGCCGGCGGTGATGGCGGACACCGCCTCGACGAACGCCCCGTACCAGGACCGGATCGTCGCGCTGTCCACGCCCTCCAGCCCGAGCGCCTCGGCGACGACCGCGACGGCCAGCGGACCGGCCAGCTCGCCGCGCAGCTCCGCCCCGCCGGCCGGCGCGAGCCTACCGACCAGCCGCGCGACCTCGGTCTCGACGAACGCGGTGAACCGCTCCCGGGTCCGCGCGGGCCGGAACGGCCGGGCGAACGGGTCGCGGTGCCGGGTGTGGACCGGCCCGTCCAGCGACAGCATGCTCGGCCCGACGACCCGCGCGGTGGAGAAGCGCGGGTCGTCGACGGTGAACGCCGCCGCGTCCCGCATCACCCGCAGCGCGAGGTCGCGGGAGGTCACCAGCCAGCCGCCGAGGGCGGGCAGCCAGGAGACGGGCTCGGCGGCGCGCAGCCGGGCGAGCAGGGGATGCGGGTCGTCCTCCAGGTCGGCCACCGTCGCGGTGGCGCCGACCGGGAAACGGGACGTCGGCTCAGAAGTCACCCGTCCGAGGATATTCCGCCCGGCTGCCTCTGTATGTGATCTACATTGTAAAGGCGCCGGGCGGTCATGCTGCTTCGGCCTGTTCACGCCACCATTCCCGGCCACGATCGGGAAGCGTGTAGATCGGGTCGTAGTACTCGTACTGGCGCGTCAGGGCGTCCGGATCGGACTGCTCCAGGCCGGTGCGGTAGTTCTTCGTCCAGTACGTCACGCCGCGCTCGCGGTCGTAGTCGGCGAGCTGGTGCACCCAGCGCTTGCCGACGTAGGGGACGTCGCACACGATGCGCGGGGTCGCGAAGCCCGGCAGGTAGCCCATGATCGCGTGCTGCAGCTCCTGCGCCTCCCAGACCGCGAGCCGCCAGTGCTCGCTGTTCGGGATCATGTCGCACATGTAGAGGTAGTACGGCATGATGCCGGCCTCGTCGAGCAGCGCGAACGACAGGTCGAGCAGTGCGGCGGGGGAGTCGTTGACCCCGCGCAGCAGCACGCCCTGGTTGCGGACGTCGCGGACGCCGGTGTCGAGCATCGCCCGCGCCGCCTTGGCGACCAGCGGCGTCACCGAGCCGGCCGCGTTGACGTGGGTGTGGATCGCGATCTGCACGCCGCGCTCGTTCGCCTTGGAGGCCAGGCGCTCCATGCCGGCCCGGACCTCGTCCTGCAGCCAGTGCTGCGGCAGTCCCATGAGCGCCTTGCTGGCCAGCCGGATGTCGCGGACGTTGTCGATGTCCAGCAGCGCGCCGACGAACGCCTCCAGGCGCGGCCACGGCAGGTTCGCGACGTCGCCGCCCGACACCACCACGTCGCGGACGCCGGGGGTGCGGCGCAGGTAGTCGAGCATGGCCTCGTGCCGGTCCGGCGGCCGGATGGTGAACTTGTGCTTGTCGACGTTCGGCGTGGAGTTGCCGACCAGGTCCATCCGGGTGCAGTGCCCGCAGTACTGCGGGCAGGTCGGCAGCAGCTCGGCCAGCACCTTGGTCGGGTAGCGGTGGGTGAGCCCCTCGACGGCCCACATCTCGGCCTCGTGCAGCGAGTCGCGCGTCGCGTAGGGGTGCGAGGGCCAGTCGGTACGCCGGTCGCTGAGCACCGGGAGCATGTAGCGCCGCACCGGGTCGGCGTAGAACGCCTCGGTGGACGAGGTGTCCATCGTGTTGAGCATCTGCGGCGGCAGCAGCATCGACATCGTCGCCCGCTCCGCCTGGTCGCGCTCGAGGTCGGCGTAGAACGACTCGTCCAGCAGGTCGCCCATGACGGCGCGGAGCTGGCGGATGTTCTTCACGCAGTGCGCGCGCTGCCACTGCGCCGACTCCCAGTCCGCGTCCGTGACGTCGCGCCAGCCGGGCAGCCGCCGCCAGTCGGGCTCCTCCAGGGGCCGGCGCCGGTAGGCGTAGGGCTGGCGCGCCGCGTCCCGGTCGGCCACCGGGGTCCGGACGGCCGCGTCCGGGTCCGGATGCAGGGCAGTGGTCATCGTCGACCGCCTCCTCGCGTCACATCGATCGCATGAAAGTCTTGTATGGAGCCGACGTTACGGGAAGACTTCCAGTGAAACCAGTGATGTTCGGTATATCTTCCGGGACGTCACCATGGAACACACGGGACACGGACGTTGCGGGAGGGCGCGGGGATGAGCGGAGCCGGGACGGCGGCGGGGACGGGGACCGCCGTGGGGCTGCACCGGGTGCTGGAACCGGCGGGCGTGCTGCCGCAGGCGGCGGCGCGGCTGGACACCGACCCGGCGATCCGCCCCGATGAGGTGCGCGTCCGCGTCGAGCGGCTCAACCTGGACGCCGCGTCCTACCGGCAGCTGCACACCGCGCACGGCGGCGACCCGGACGCGATCCGCGCCGAGGTGCTGCGGATCATCGGCGAGCGCGGCAAGATGCACAACCCGGTCACCGGGTCGGGCGGCATGCTCGTCGGGACCGTCGAGGAGGCCGGGCCGGACTCGCCGCTCGGGCTGAGGCCCGGCGACCGCGTCGCCACCCTCGTCTCGCTCACCCTGACCCCGCTCGCCGTCACCGACGGCCTGGCCCGCTGGGACGGCCGGTCCGAGCAGGTCCCCGCCGACGGGCACGCGATCCTGTTCGCCCGCTCCATCGCCGCCGTCCTGCCCGGCGACCTGCCGGTGCCCGTCGCGCTGTCGGTGATGGACGTGTGCGGCGCCCCCGCGCTCACCGAGCGGGTCGTCGCGTCCCGCGAGCGCCCCGTCGTCGCGGTGCTGGGCGGCGCCGGCAAGAGCGGCTCGCTGTCGCTGGCGGTGGCGCGCCGCGCGGGCGCGTCCCGCACGATCGGGCTGGTGCCGACCGCCCAGGAGGAGGAGCTGCTGGCCGCGACCGGCCTGGCCGACGCGGTGGTGCGCGCCGACGCCCGCGACCCGGTCGCGGTCGCCGCCGCGATCGGCGAGCCCGCCGACGTCACCGTGGTGTGCGTGGACGTGCCGGGCTGCGAGCACGGCGCGATCCTGGCCACCGCGCCCCGCGGCACGGTGGTGTTCTTCTCCATGGCCACCTCGTTCTCCGCCGCCGCGCTCGGCGCCGAGGGCCTGGCCGCCGACGTGACCATGCTGATCGGCAACGGCTACGTCCCCGGGCACGCCGAGACCGCACTCGGCCTGTTGCGGTCGGAACCGGCCCTTCTCCCGCTGTTCACCGCCCGGGCGGGGGCGGATTCGGCAGAATGATCGCGAACTCCCCGGCTGCGGCGGGGAGCACGCGACCATCGAGGGAGAGAGCATGGCGAGCGTCATCGGGGAACTGCACGACCGCGATCCCAAGGAGCGCCAGAAGCAGATCGTGGACGTGCTGGTCGAGGCGTTCGCGGACCTGATGGAGCGCAGCCCCGCCGAGTTCCGCCGCCGGTTCCGCAAGATGGCCTCGGACCCGTTCGCGTTCTACCGGGGCAGCGCCTGCCTGTTCTACGCCGACGTCCAGCACGACGACGACCGGTGGGTCGACGAGCGCACCAGCCGCGTGTGGATCCAGGGCGACCTGCACGCGCAGAACTTCGGCACCTACATGAACGACGACGGCGTGTTCGTGTTCGACGTCAACGACTTCGACGAGGCCTACGTCGGGCACTTCACCTGGGACGTCAAGCGGCTGGTGGCGAGCCTGGCGCTGCTGGCGTGGCAGAAGGCGATCTCCGACGCCGACATCCGGCGGCTGATCGAGACCTACGTGCGCGGCTACGTCGACCAGGTCCGACGGTTCGCGGCGCAGGAGGGCGACGAGAAGTTCGCGCTGACGCTCGACAACTCCGACGGCTACGTCCGGGACGTGCTGATCGAGGCGATGGGCGGCACCCGGATCGGGCTGCTGGCCGGTATGACGGTCGTGGAGGGCCCCGACCGCCGGTTCCGCGACCGGCCCGGCGTCCGCCGCCTGGACGACGCCGAGCGCGGCAAGGTGGAGGCCGCCTACCAGGACTACCTGCAGACCATCCCGGCCGAGAAGCGGTTCGGCAGCCTCACCTACCAGGTGAAGGACATCGTCGGGGCGTCCGGCTTCGGGATCGGCTCGGCGGGCTTGTCGGCGTACAACATCCTGGTGGAGGGCAACACCCAGGCACTGGAGAACGACGTCATCCTGTCGATGAAGCAGGGCAACGTCGCCGCCCCCAGCCGCGTCGTCGACGACGCCCGCATCCGCGAGTACTTCCAGCACCACGGCCACCGCACCGCGGTGTCGCGCCGGGCGCTGCAGGCCAACACCGACCCGTGGCTCGGCTACACCCAGATCGACGGCGTCGGCTACGTGGTGCAGGAGCTGTCGCCCTACGAGGAGGACCTGGACTGGGGCGGCCTCACCGAGCCGGAGGACATGCTGTCGGTCCTGGACGACCTCGGCCGGGCCACCGCCAAGGTGCACTGCGTGTCCGACACCGACTCCGACCACACCCTGGTCGGCTTCCAGGTCGAGGACGCCATCAACGCGGTGATCGGCGCGGACGAGTCCGCGTTCGTGGAGGACATGGTCGCCTTCGGCACCGGCTACGCCGAGATCGTCCGCCGCGACCACCAGTATTTCGTCGACGCGTTCCGCAACCACCAGCTCCCCGGCCTGTAGCGGCCGCCCGCCGGTGGGCCGCGGGTCAGGCGGTGCCGGCGGCGCGGACGAGGAGGAGGGCGATGTCGTCGTGGCCCTGCTGGTCGGCCAGCAGGGCCAGGACGCCGTCGGCGGTCTCGTCCAGCGACGGGGACCGCGAGGCGACGAGCGCGGACGCCAGCCGGGCGATGCCCTCGTCGACGTTGCGCATCCGGCTCTCCACCAGCCCGTCGGTGTAGAACGCGAGGGTCGCGCCGTCCGGGACGGCGCCGGCGAGCTGCTCGTACTCGGGCGGGTGCGCCGGGTCCGACACCCCGAGCGGCAGCCCGTGCGGGACCGCGAAGTGCCGGGCCGTCCCGTCGGCCAGCGCCAGCAGCGGCGGCGGATGCCCGGCGCACGCCAGCTCGCACCGCATCGTGGCCGGGTCGCACACCAGGCACAGGCAGGTGGCGAACTGGGCGGCGTCCAGGCTCTGCGCGATCGTGTCCAGCCGGGTCAGCACCTCGGCGGGCGGCAGCTCGCAGCCGGCGAGGGTGTGCGCGGCGATCCGCAGCTGCCCCATCGCGGCGGCGGCGGTGACGCCGTGCCCGACCGAGTCGCCGATCACGATGGCGACCCGCTCGCCCGGCAGCGGGACGACGTCGAACCAGTCCCCGCCGACGTCGCTGCCGGCCGGCACGTACCGGTCCGCGATCTCCAGCCCGGCGGGGACGGTGAGGCGGCCCGGCTTCAGGCTCGCCTGCAGCGCGGTCGCGGTGCGGTGCTCGCGCCGGTACAGGCAGGCGTTGTCGACGCAGGTCGCGGCGCGGGCCGCCAGCTCGCCCGCCAGCGCGGTGTCGGCGGGCGTGAACGGCAGCCGCCCGCGTTTGCGGCTGAACACCGCGAATCCCAGCACCCGCTCCCGCGCCACCAGCGGCACCGCCAGCAGCGACACGTGGTCCAGCAGCCCCTCCATCGCGGGTCCGGTGCGGTGCACGATCGCGTCCGGGATGGCGTCGCTGCCGAACTCGACCATGCGGGCGGTGTTGACGCAGCGGGCGTAGGAGGTGCCGGGCGGGTAGACGATGACCTCGTTGACCGGGAACTCGCGCGACCAGGCGCGCGGGTCGTCCTCGGCGAAGGCGATCGCGAGCCGGCGCACCACCACCGCCGCGTCACCGCCGGGCCCGGCCCCGGCGCCGGCGGGCGGGACGGGCCGGCCGTCGGCCAGCAGCGCTTCGAGCACGTAGATGGCGCCGGCGTCGGCGAACCGGGGCACCGCCACCCCGACGACCTCCGCGGCGGTGCGGTGCAGGTCGAGCGTGGAGCCGATCCGGCGGCCCGCCTCGTTGAGCAGCTCCACCCCGTCCGCCCACGGCGGCGCGACGGTCAGCGCCACCAGCGTCTGGCCGGACCCGGCCGCCATCGGGTCGCACGCCACCAGCGGCTCGCCGCCCGGCAGCGGCAGCGTCCCGCGCCACGGACGGCCCGCCGCGGCCTGCTTGAGCGCGCCGGCCAGCGGCCCGGCGGCGGCGTGTCCGACCAGGTCGGCCAGCTTCGCGCCGACCGCGGCGGGCGCCGGGCAGCCCAGCAGGCGGGCGGCTCCGTCGCTGCAGGCGGTGACCGTGCCGTCCGGGGTCAGCAGGACGGTCACCGGTCCGGCGTGCGCTGCGAATGGCTCTGACATCGGTCCTTCACTGTCGGCTGCGCGAGGGCCGCCGCGGTGTGATTCGCGTTACGCTGAATCCCCCCGCGGACGACGCCCTCGGCTGAAAAGGGAGACGATGCATGGACTCCGAGTGGATCCCACCCGAGGTCGACGGTCAGAGACCAAGCGTCGCACGGGTATACGACTTCCTGCTCGGCGGAGGGCACAATTTCGCGTCCGATCGTGACCTGGCGACCGGGCTGCTGCGGATCGAGCCGCAGGCACGGGAGCTGGCGCACGCGAACCGGGCATTTCTGCGCCGGGCGGTCCGCACGGCGGCGCGGGCCGGCGTCGACCAGTTCGTCGACATCGGGTCGGGGATCCCCACGCAGGGGAACGTGCACGAGGTCGCGCAGAGCGTCAACCCGGACGCGCGGGTGGTGTACGTCGACAACGACGACGTCGCCGTCGCGCACAGCCGGGTGATCCTGGCGGGCAACGACCGCGCCACGGTGATCCAGGCCGACATGCGGCGCCCCGGCGAGATCCTGTCCGACCCGGAGCTGAACCGGGTCGTCGACCTGGCGAAGCCGGTGGCGTTCCTGCTCGTCGCGGCGCTGCACCTGGTCAAGGACGAGGAGGACCCGGCCGGCATCGCGGCGGTGCTGCGCGACGCGGGCGCGCCCGGCAGCCACCTGGTGCTGTCCCACCTCACGCACGAGGCGCAGCCGGGCAAGACCGCCGCGATCGGCAAGCTGTACGACCGGGCGACCTCCCCGGCGGTGTCGCGGTCGCACGCGGAGATCCTGCGGTTCTTCGACGGCTGGGACCTGCTGGACCCGGGCCTGGTGTACGTGCCGCTGTGGCGCCCCGACGACGATGACGAGGTGCGCGACCCCGAGCGGTTCCTGGTGTTCGGCGGGGTCGGCCGCCGCCCCTGACCTGCGGGGACCGGTACGGGGCCGCGGCGGCGGGCCGGTAGTGTGCTGATCATGCAGGCCGCCGACGACCCGTTCGTGCGGGTGCGCGGCGCCCGCGAGCACAACCTGCGCGGCGTCGACGCCGCGATCCCGCGCGACGCGCTGGTGGCGTTCACCGGCGTGTCCGGGTCGGGCAAGTCGTCGCTGGCGTTCGGCACGCTGTACGCCGAGGCGCAGCGCCGCTATCTGGAGTCGGTCGCGCCGTACGCGCGGCGGCTGCTGCACCAGGTCGGGGCGCCGGCCGTCGACGAGGTGACGGGGCTGCCGCCGGCGGTGGCGCTGGGGCAGCGCCGGTCGGTGCCGTCGTCGCGGTCGTCGGTCGGCACGGTGACGACGCTGTCGAACTCGCTGCGGATGCTGATGTCGCGCGCGGGGGAGTACCCGGCGGGCGCCGACCGGCTGGACTCCGACGCGTTCTCGCCGAACACCGCCGCGGGCGCCTGCCCGCACTGCCACGGCCTGGGCGAGGTCCACGAGGTCACCGAGGCCTCGCTGGTGCCCGACCCGTCGCTGAGCATCCGCGACGGCGCGATCGCGTCGTGGCCGGGCGCCTGGCAGGGCAAGAACCTGCGCGACATCCTGGACGCGCTCGGCCACGACATCGACCGGCCCTGGCGGGACCTGCCGCAGGACGAGCGCGACTGGATCCTGTTCACCGACGAGCAGCCCGTCGTGACCGTCCACCCCGTCCGCGAGGCGCACCGCATCCACCGCCCGTACCAGGGCACCTACTCCAGCGCCAAGCGGCTGGTGCTGCGCGCCTACGCCGACTCCAAGAGCGAGGCCCGCCGCCGCCGCGCCGAGTCGTTCCTGGCCGCCACGGTGTGCCCGGTGTGCGGCGGGCGGCGGCTGCGGCCCGATGCGCTCGCGGTGACCTTCGCCGGCCGCACCATCGCCGAGCTGGCCGCGCTGCCGCTGTCGGCGCTGGCGGGCGTGCTGCGCCCGCACCTGGCCGGGGACGGGCCCGCCGCCGTCCTGGCCCGCGACCTGACCGCCCGCATCGAGGTGCTGGAGGAGCTCGGCCTGGGGTACCTGGCCGTGTCCCGCCCGGCCCCGACCCTGTCGGCGGGGGAGCTGCAGCGGCTGCGGCTGGCGACACAGCTGCGGTCCGGGCTGTTCGGCGTGGTGTACGTGCTGGACGAGCCGTCCGCCGGGCTGCACCCCGCCGACACCGAGGCGCTGATGACGGTGCTGGAGCGGCTGAAGGCGGCGGGCAACAGCCTGTTCGTGATCGAGCACGACATGGAGGTCGTGCGCCGTGCCGGCTGGGTCGTGGACGTCGGCCCCGGCGCGGGCGTGCACGGCGGGCGGGTGCTGCACAGCGGGCCGGTCGCCGATCTGCGCGGCGTCGCCGAGTCGGTCACGCGCCGGTTCCTGTTCGAGCCTCCCGCACCCCCGCGGCGGGAGCCGCGCGTGCCGTCGGGAGCGCTGGAGCTGCGCGGCGTCACCCGCCACAACCTGCGCGGGCTGGACGCCGACGTGCCGCTCGGGGTGTTCACCGCCGTCACCGGCGTGTCCGGGTCGGGCAAGTCCACGTTCGTGGACGTGCTGGCCGAGCACGCGGAGGCCACCGCCGCGGTGGGGCGGGTGGTGCGGGTCGACCAGCGGCCCATCGGGCGCACGCCCCGCTCCAACCTGGCGACCTACACCGGGCTGTTCGACGCCGTCCGCAAGCGGTTCGCCGCCACGGACGAGGCGAGGGCGCGCGGGTACGACGCGGGACGCTTCTCGTTCAACATGCCCGGCGGCCGGTGCGAGAACTGCCAGGGCGAGGGGTACGTCTCGGTCGAGCTGCTGTTCCTGCCGTCCACCTACGCGGTCTGCGACGTCTGCCACGGCGCCCGCTACAACCCCGAGACGCTGCAGATCACCTGGCACGGCGCGACGATCGCCGGCGTGCTGGCGATGACGGTGGAGGAGGCGGCCGGGTTCCTCGCCGAGGTCGCCCCGGCCGCACGCGCCCTGGCGGCGCTGCGCGACGTCGGCCTGGGGTACCTGCGGCTCGGCCAGCCGGCCACGGAGCTGTCCGGCGGCGAGGCGCAGCGCATCAAGCTCGCCACCGAGCTGCAGCGCGCCCGCCGCGGCCACGTGCTGTACCTGCTGGACGAGCCGACCACCGGCCTGCATCCGGCCGACACCGAGCTGCTGGCCCGGCAGCTGCACGCGCTGGTGGACGGCGGCGCCACGGTCGTGGTCGTCGAGCACGACATGGACGTGGCCGCCTCCGCCGACCATGTCATCGACCTGGGGCCCGGCGGAGGCGGCGAAGGCGGCCGCGTCGTCGCCCAGGGCCCGCCCGCCCTGGTCGCGGCGGCGTCCGTCAGCCGCACCGCGCCGTACCTGAAGGCCCGCCTGCCCTGACCGGCACGCGCCGCCTCCCGGAACGCGGTGCGCGTCCCCGCCCGACCCCGGCGCGGCGGGACGGGCGAGGACGCGCGGGTCGGCGGGCTCGCGAGTGCGTCAGCGGGCGAACGCGATGGCCGTCCCGGCGCTGACGACGACCGCGATGACCACCAGGACCAGCGAGCTGCTGAGCGGGTTGCGCCGCCGCTCCAGCGGCTTCGCCTTGGACTTCGCCGCCCGGTCGACCGCCTGGGGCGAGGGCGACGGCCTGGGCTTCTTCGCCCGCGGGTGCGGCACCACCGGGACCGGCGCGGGCGCCAGCACCCGTGCCGGGTGCGGTGCGGGCGCCGGCGGGCTCGGCACCGGCTCGGGCGGCGGTGCCTCCGGGACGTGCACCGGCGGCGCGGCCGCGGGCGGCGCGGGGG
>NZ_BAAAMR010000168.1:0-14912 GCF_039529375.1 Actinomadura napierensis | reverse complement strand
GAGCTGTCGGCGGTGCTGCGCACCGCCGACGCCGATCCGGACGTCCGGGCGATCGTGCTGACCGGGGCGGGGCCGGTGTTCTGCGCCGGGATGGACCTGAAGGCGTTCGCGGAGGGCGGCGACTTCGCCGGCCTGGTCTGGTTCCTCCGCGAGGGCGTCGCCACCCCGGTCGTCGCGGCGCTGAACGGCTCCGCGCTGGCCGGGGGGTTCGAGCTGGTGCTGGCCTGCGACCTGGTGGTCGCGGCCGAGGACGCCGCGCTCGGCGTCCCCGAGGTGAAACGCGGGCTCTTCGCGGCCGGCGGCGGGACGACGCTGGCGGACAGGGTGCCGCTGGCCCTCGCCCTGGAGATGGGTCTGACCGGCGACTCCGTCACGGCCGTCCGGGCGCGCGAGATGGGGCTGGTGAACCGGGTCGTCCCGGCCGGACGGGTGCGCGAGGAGGCCCTCGCGCTGGCGACGCGGATCGCTGCGAACGGCCCGCTGGGCGTCGCGATGACCAAGAAGCTGATGCGGGAGCGCCGCTGGGGCGACCCGCAGGAGGCCGGGCGGGTGTTCGGCAGCGCGGACGCGATGGAGGGCGCCACGGCGTTCGCCGACCGGCGGCTGCCGGTCTGGAAGGGCGCGTAGGCGGGGTGTAGGCGGGGCGCAAGCAGGACGAACGCGGGGCGGACAGGCGGGGTGCGCGGCCCGGCCGCAGGTTACCGATGAGTGACCCTTGTCACACGCGGCTAACCAACCTAATGTACTTTCAGTAGGTTGGTGAAGGAGGCCCGGTGACCGATCAGCGGCCGTACGCCGCGCTCCTCGCGAAGGGCGAGGACCGCCGGCAGCGCATCCTGACCGCGGCCCAGCGGCTGCTGCGCACCTATGGATGGCGCGGCATCACGCTCGGCCAGATCGCCCGGGAGGCCGGGGTCAGCCCGGCCGGCCTGCTGCACCACTTCCAGTCCAAGGAGCAGCTGCTCCACTCCGCACTCGACGTCCGGGACGCCTACGACGACGCCGCGGCGGACCGGACGAGCGACGACATCGTCGCGCAACTGTCCCAGGTCCCCCGCAGGTTCCAGGAGACCCCCGATCTGATCGGCATGTTCGCCGTCCTGCAGATGGAGAACCTGGACCCCGAGGCGCCCCTGCACGACCGTTTCCTCTTCCGGTACCGGGCGGCGGTGGAGACCATCGCCGGCACCATCCGGCGGGGCCAGCGCTCGGGCCGGTACCGCGCCGACCTGGATCCGGCCGTGAAGGCCGTGGAGATCGCCGCCTTTCTCAATGGGATAGAGGCATCATGGCTGCTCGACCCTTCGATCCCGCTGACCGAGGTCTTCAAGGAGTACACCGGATCGCTCTCCCGGCAGCTCGCGCCGCCGCCGGACGGTCCCTGAGGAACCGGCTCCTCGTCGTCACCCCCAGCATGGCCGAGGCCGTCCGCTGCGCGGGGGGCTGGCTGTTCGACCGCGTGACGGCCGGCTGGGACGTCACCGTCCTCACGCCGGACCGCGCCGATCCCCGGCCGCTGCGGATCCTCGGCGCCCGCCCCGCCGACCTGGACTGCGCGCTCGCCTCGCCCGTCCGCGGCCCGCGGCCGCGGGCCATCGCGGTCTGCGCGGGCCTGTACAGGTCGGACCCGCGCGTCCGGCGGATGGTGCTGAGGGCCCTCGACGACAAGGCGGTGGAGGTCACGCTCTGGGACGGCATGTGCCCGGTGGACGGCGGGCCGGTGGAGTGCCCGGGGGAGGGGGCGTGGCTGCCGCACCGGCTCAGCATGGCCGCGCGCGCCTTCAAGGCCCAGGCCATGGCGGCCGCCGCCGTTCCCGCCGACGCGGGCGGGGCCACCGAGTTCTTCCGCAGGGGCGAGCCGGCCGGGGTGTGACGGCGGATCCCGCGCGGCGCCGTCCGCCGGGCGGGGTCAGCCGAGCGCGGCGAGGATGTGGGGCAGGTCGGTCGTCGACCGGATCCCCGGTGCCGCCGCGCACACGGCCGGGACGGCGTTCACCGCGCGGTTGGCGGTGTAGGCGGGCGACACGTCCGCCATCTGCTCGATGGGCACGGGGAACCGCATGTCGATGTCGAGCGGGGCGTCCCCGTCGACCGCGATGTGCCAGCCGGTGGCGCGGACGTCCCACTCCGGCTCGAGGTCGGTCGTGCAGTACCAGACGGCGCGGAAGCACAGCACCGCCCGGCCTCCGCGCATGCCGGACACCGTGATCCGCTGCGCGGCCACCGTCCCGGCCTCCAGCTCGCCCGCCGCGATGCGGACCGAATGGCGCGCCGTGGCGATCTCCCCGTCCGCCTCCACCGAGTCGAGCGGCATCGACAGGGCCTCGGCGACCAGGCGCAGCGACGGGCCGAAGCTGACCCGGCCGTGCGAGAGCCGCCGCTGGTCGAACGCCGCGGGCGGCCGGCCGAAGCCCATCACCTCGAAGAGCAGGCCGGGCGAGTCGCGCCGCGAGAGGTCCGCGTACTCGCTGATGGTCAGGCGGTCGAGCCGCCGCTGGATGGACGCCAGCGCCAGCGGGACGGCCTCGCTGATGAAACCGGGGCTGCTTCCGGTACTGTGAATGGACGTCCCTCCGCGCTCGCACGCCGCCTCGACCCGTTCACGGACCTCCGGGCGGACGCCGGCCGGGTGGTGGAACTCGCCGCGGGTCGTGACGACGTTCGCGCCGGACTCCAGCAACCGGCAGACCTCGTCGACGTCGAGGGCGCGCGGCATGTAGAGGACGCAGTCGGCGCCGAGCGACAGGATCTCGCCGATGTCGCGCGTCGCGGCGACCCCGGTGGCGCCCAGACCGCAGAGCTCGCCGGCGTCGATCCCGGCCTTGTCCGGCGAGTGGACGTACACGCCCGCCAGGGTCATGCTGGGGTGCTCGATGACGCCCCGCAGAGCGCGGGTGCCGATGTTGCCGGTGGCCCACTGGACGACGCGGTGGTTCATGCGGCCGGCCGGCGGAGTCGCGCACTGGTCATAGGAAGCACTCCATTCTCGATTGCGAGAATGCTAATCTCCGTGGCAGAGATGGTCAATGCCGCAACGGGACCGGACCGTCCGCGGCGACCGGTGTTTCCGGGGCGAGGAGGCAGGGATGCGCATCGGGTTCGTCGGCGCGGGGCGGATGGGCCGGCCCATGGTGGAGCGGCTCGCCGGGGCCGGGCACGAGGTCCGCGTGCTGGGACGGTCGGCCGCGGCGCGTACGGCTCTGGAGGAACTGGGCGCGCGGCCCGTCGGCCGCGTGGCCGACGTGGCCGAGGGCGCCGACGCGGTGCTGGTGTGCGTCTTCAGCGACGAGCAGGTCCGCGACATCTGCCTCGGCGGAGACCTGCTCTCCGCGATGCCGGGCGGATCCGTCGTCGTCCTGCACACCACCGGCAGCCCGGACACGGCGACGGCCGTCGCCGACCGGGCCGCGGCCCACGGGGTCGCGGTGGTGGACTGCCCGGTCAGCGGCGGGCCCCACGACATCGCGGCCGGCCGGCTCACTCTCTTCGCGGGCGGCGCGGCCCGCGACGTCGCCAAGGTGCGGCCCGCGCTGGACGCCTACGGCGACCCGGTGATCCATGTGGGCGGGCTCGGGGCCGGCCAGCGCGTGAAGCTGGTCAACAACGCCCTGTTCGCCGCGCAGATCGGGCTACTGGCCCATGCCGTCCGCCTCGCGGAGCAGCTGGGCGTGGACGAGGGGTCCCTGCTCGCCGCGCTCCCGCACGCGAGCAGCGCGAGCCGCGCCCTGGCCGGGGTCGAGGCACGCGGGTCGGTCGCGGCGTTCGCCGAGGCGGTGAGCGGGTTCCTCGGCAAGGACGTCGACGTCGTCCGGGCGACCGCGAAGGAGTGCGGCGGCGATCTCGGCGCCCTGGAGGCCGCCCTCCAGGCGCTGGACGGTGTGCTGCGGACCGGGAGCGCTTGACGGCGTGATGCCGGACGGCCCGCAGGACCCGCGACCGCGGACCCTCCGGGCCGTCCGGCGCTCAGGCTAAGACGATCAGGCTATGACGATCGCCCGTTCCGGGCACTGGGCGACGGCGGCGCGCACCGCCGTCTCGAACCCGGCCGGGACCTCCGGGGTCAGCACCTCGGAGTATCCGTCGTCGTTGAGGTCGAACACCTCCGGGCAGACCGTGCAGCAGATCCCGTGCCCGCGGCAGCGGTCCTCGTCGATCGTGACCTTCATCGCGCCGTGTCCTTCGCGTTCTCCGTGTTCTCCGCGTTCTCGCTGACCGTGAACTCCAGGCTCAGATGCGCCAGCCCCCGCAGGATGTGCGTCGGGAGGTAGCGGTAGCGGCGGTCGCCCGCGGGGCCGTGCCAGCGCTCGGAGACGCGGATGCCGGTCGTCCGGTCGAGGAGCCGCTCGATGCCCACCCGGGCCTCGGCCCGCGCGAGCGGGGCACCGGGGCAGGTGTGGGGGCCGCGCCCGAACGCGATGTGCCGGCGGGCGTTCTTGCGGGCGGGGTCGAAGGCCCCCGGGTCGTCGAAATGGCGCGGATCCCGGTTCGCGGCGGCGTTCACCAGCATCAGCGTCGTGCCCGCGGGGATCTCGACGCCGCCCACCGTGGTGGGGACGCGGGACAGCCGGAAGTCGCCCTTGATGGGGCTCTCGACGCGGAGGGTCTCCTCCACGAAGTTGGAGATGCGGTCCGGCTCGGCGCGCAACCGCCCCTGGAGCTCGGGGTCCTCGGCGATCAGCTTCAACGCCGAGCCCAGCAGCCGGACGGTGGTCTCCTGGCCCGCGGCGAAGACGTTGGACGCGACGCGCACGACGTCCTCGACCTCGGGCGTCGAGCCGTCCGGGAACGTCGCGGTGGCGAGCCCGGTGAGGACGTCGTCGCGGGGCTCGCGGCGGCGGTCCTCGATGTAGGGGACGAACCGGTCGTACAGGAACTCCAGCGGGCTGTGCGCCAGCGCCTCGTCGCCGGTGCCGCCGATGCCGCCGCCGGAGGCCTGCCGCAGGGTCCGGGCGAAGTCGTCGCGGTCCTGCTCGGGCATGCCGAGGAGGTCGGCGATGACCAGCAGCGTGAACGGGGCCGCGAAGTCGTCGATCGCGTCGCCCTCGCCGCCGTCGAGGAAGTCGTCGAGCACCCGGTCGGCGAGCCGCCACATGGACGCCTCGTTCTCCTTGAGCCGCTTCGGGGTGATCAACCGCATGAGCAGCGCGCGGTGCGCGGTGTGCAGCGGCGGGTCGAGCGTCGGGAGCTGGTCGCTCAGGGGGAGCTCGTCGCGGTGCCGCTCGATCAGCTCGCTGACGTCGTCGCCTTCGAGCGGGACGGGGAACCCGGGGAACGGGCCGGACACCGACACGCACGAGGAGAACGTGTCGGTGTCGTTGTACACCTGGAGCGCCTCGTCGTAGCCCGTCACCATCATCACGTCGTGGTGCGGCTCGCGTTGCACCGGGCACCGGCTGCGCAGGGCCTCGTAGTACGGGTAGGGGTCCGCGACGAGCTCGTCGTCCCGGAAGAAGTCAAGGGCCTCGAAATCCTTCACCGGTACCGGTGTCCCTTCGTCCTGGCACTTCCGATAGAGCAGTTCTCATGACTGAGAGGAACATTATCAACGATGGCCCGGCCGGCGTGCGGCCGGGCCGCCGCGGTCAGGTGTTGCGGCCGCCGTTGACCCCGATCACCTGGCCGGTGATGTACCCGGCGTCCTCCGAGACGAGGAACCCGCAGGCCGCGGCGATGTCCTCGGGGCGGCCGGGGCGCCGCACCGGGGTGCGGTCCGCGTGCTGGCCGACGGTGCCGCCGAGCAGTCCCTTCTCCTCGGACGCGCGCAGCATCGGGGTGTCGACGAACCCGGGCGGGATGGTGTTCACCGTGATCCCGTCCGGGCCGAGCTCCAGCGCGAGCGCCTTGGTGAAGCCGACGAGGCCCGCCTTCGAGGCCACGTAGTGCGTCATGAACTGCTGCCCCGACTGCGCGCTGGAGGAGGAGATGTTCACGATCCGGCCCCAGCCGGCCTCGACCATGTCCGGCACCACGGCCTGGGTGCAGTAGAAGGGGCCGTTCAGGTTCACCGCCATGATCCGGTCCCAGACCTCGTCGGTGATGTGCAGGAACTTCTTGAAGCCCGTCAGGCCGGCGTTGTTGACCAGCACGGTCGCCGCGCCGAGCGTGTCGCGGACCCGCCGCACCGCGCCCTCCACCGCCGCGCGGTCGGACACGTCCACGCCCCCGAAGGCGGACGCCTCGTGCCCCTTGTCCCGCGCCTCGCCGGCCACCCGTTCGGCCGCGCCGGCGTCGAGGTCCAGGACCGCGGTGGCGAACCCGTCCTCGGCCAGCCGGTGCACGATGGCCCGGCCGATGCCCGAGCCGCCGCCGGTGACGATCGCCGTGCGCCGCGCGCTCGCGTTCTGCTCGCTCATCCCAGCCTCACTCATGCCTTTCCCGCTCGCCTGCCGCGCGCGGCGGTCGAGGGGGTGCCGCACGCGGGGAGCATCATCAGCTTCTCATGAGACGGTACATAAGATATCGTTTTTTGAGAATCATATTTCCACCACGAGGAGGACGCGGATGCCGATCGGGGACGACGCAGGGGCCCGGCTGCTCATCGACGGGCGGCTCGCGGCCTCCGGACGGACCTTCACCTCGTCCGATCCCGCGACCGGCGAGGTCCTCGGCGAGGTCCCGGACGCGACGGTCGCCGACGCCGAGCGCGCCGTCGCGGCGGCCCGCCGGGCGTTCGAGGAGACGGACTGGGCCACCGACCGGGCGCTGCGCGTCCGCTGCCTCGAGCAGTTCCACCGGACGCTCGTCGAGCACCAGGAGGAGCTGCGCGAGCTGCTCATCGCCGAGGCGGGCGCGCCCCGCATGCTCACCCACGCCGCGCAGCTCGACGAACCGCTCGACCTCGTCCGCTACTACGCGGACCTGCTGCGCGAGTACCCCTTCACCGAGGACCTGGGGGAGGCCGAGTACCTGGGGCAGCAGCACCGCCGCTGGGTCGAGAAGGAGGCCGCGGGGGTCGTCGCCGCCATCACCCCGTACAACTTCCCCGTCCAGCTCGCGCTGGTGAAGCTGGCGCCCGCGCTGGCGGCGGGCTGCACGGTGGTGCTGAAGGGCGCGCCGGACACGCCGCTGGTGACGCTCGCGCTCGGCAGGCTGATCGCCGAGCACACCGACGTCCCGGCCGGCGTGGTGAACGTCCTCACCTCCTCCGCGGTGGAGGTCGGCCAGGCGCTGACCACCCACCCCGAGGTGGACGTGGTCAGCTTCACCGGCTCCTCCGCGACCGGCCGCGCGATCCTCGCCGCGGCCGGCGGCACGATCAAGCGGGTGCGCCTGGAGCTGGGCGGCAAGTCCGCGCTGATCATGCTGGACGACGCCGACGTCCGGACCGTGTCGATGAACGCGGCGTTCGGCATCTGCCTGCACGCCGGACAGGCCTGCGCGCTGAACTCCCGCCTGCTGGTGCCGCGCCCGCTGCACGACGAGGTCGTGGAGCGGGTCGCGCGCTACCTCGGCAAGGTGGCCTGCGGCGACCCCCGCGACCCGAAGACCTACATGGGGCCGCTGATCAGTGAGCGGCAGCGGGAGAAGGTGGACGGGATGGTGCGCCGTGCGGTCGACGCGGGGGCCAAGCTGGTGACCGGTGGCGAGAAGGTCGATCCCGGGTTCTTCTACACCCCGACCTTGTTGAGCGGTGTGGACGCGGACAGCGAGATCGCGCAGGAAGAGGTCTTCGGGCCGGTGCTGGCGGTCATCCCGTATGACGACGATGACGACGCCGTCCGCATCGCCAACAACTCCGCCTACGGACTCTCCGGTGCCGTCCACGGCGCCGACGCCGAACGCTGCCTCGCCATCGCACGACGCATCCGCACGGGGACCTTCAGCGTCAACGGCGGCAACTACTTCTTCTCCGACACCCCGTTCGGCGGCTTCAAGCAGTCGGGCATCGGACGCGAGAAGGGTGTGCCCGGCCTGGAGGAGTTCCTGGAGACCAAGACCTTCGGGATGGTGGCGCCCGCCGCCGAGCCCGCAGCCTCCCGGGCTTAGCGGAGAGGGGCGCCGCCGCGAACGCAGGGGCCCGGCCTGACCAGGCCGGGCCCCTCCGTTCGTCGTGCGGTGCGGGTCAGCGGACGATCTTCGCGGCGGCCTTGCGCCGCGTGACGGGTTCGGCGAGCCGCTGCTCGTCGCAGGCCTTCTGCAGGATGTCGAGGGTCTCCTCGAGCCCGGGGCCGAGCGGCGGGTGCGGGTCGAACGTCGCCGGCAGGTGGCGCATGCCCTGGATGACGCCGATGGTCTCGTAGTGGACGGCGCCCTCCGGGTCGCAGCGGTAGCCGGGCATGCGGTCCAGCACCTGGACGAGCATGCGCTTGAACACGGTGCGCGCGACGTTGGAGCCGATGCAGCGGTGGATGCCGAGGCCGAAGGAGTGGTGCCGGTTGCCCGACCGCTCGAGCTCGATCCGCTCCGGGTCGCTGAACACCGACGGGTCCCGGTTGGCCATCGCCCAGGACAGCCAGACGCGCTCGCCCTCCTTGAACCGGGTCCCCGCGATCTCGCAGTCCTCGGAGAAGGTCCGCGCGTCCCCGGGGGCGGGGGTGAAGTAGCGCAGGAACTCCTCGGTGGCCGGGTCCAGGAGCGCGTCGCGCTCGCGGGACAGCCGCGCCCGCTCGTCCGGGTTCTCCGACAGCCACTCCAGCGCGTGCGCGGTCAGCGCCGTCGTGGTGTCGAAGCCGCCGCCGATGACCAGCGCGAGCACCCCCAGCAGCTCCAGGTCGTCCGGCTGGCCGCCGTTGATCTCGGCCCGCACCAGCGCGTCGATCATGCCGGGGCGCGGGTTCTCGCGGATCGCCGTCATCTCGGCGGCCAGGTCCTTGAACAGGACCGTCTGCTGTTCGCGGACCCGGGCCATCTCCGGTGACGTCGGCGGCGTGTACACGGCGGCGTGGGTCGGCTCGCTGTAGATCTCCCACCGGTTCACCGGGACGCCGAGCATCGCCAGCGTGAGCACGGCCGGCACGATGTTGGCCAGGTCGTCCACGAAGTCGATCCGCCCGCTCTCGGACTTCTCGTCCAGGCAGGCGCGCACCACCTCGTCGACGAACGGGATCCAGCGCTGCACGGCGGCGGGGGAGAGGTAGGGGTTCAGGGCCTGCCGGTAGTGGCGCTGCTCGGGCGGGTCCATCTCCAGGAACCCGCCCCGCACCGGCGGCGGCGGGTCGGCGCTCGGGATGGTGATGCCCTTGTACCCGCGGCGCTCGCCCTTCACGTCGTGGTCGTTCGACAGCTTGTCGGCGGACCGTGCGAGCTCGAACACCTCGGCCGCGCCGGCGGCCACCCAGTGCCCGCCGTAGGTGTCCGACCAGGCGATCGGGCACTTCTGGTGCATCTCCTGGGTGATCGACGTGAACTGGCGGCGGTACTCGGGGGTGTGCCTGTCGAACGGATAGCGGTGCGCCTTGCGGGCCTCGTCGTCCACGCTCACGACGGCGTCCTCTCTGAGACGGTGGGCGATCCCGGGGTAGAACTTTCTTTTCAATTGCGAGAACAATACTCTCAACTCGGAGGACTCCGGAAGGGCGGCGGACGACTTCGCGGGCGTCCGCCGGGGGCGCGGTGGTGCGGCGCCGACCGCCGCCCGGGGACCCTGACGTCTTGAACTTCATGTTCTCCTACAGGAGAATTAGATTTCCACAGCGAGGAGGCGGGATGGGATCCCAGCGACACGGCGGACCCGGGACCGGCCGGCCGGACGGCGAGGCGCCACGCCTGCTGATCGGCGGCCGCCTGGTGGCGGGGGAGCGGACGTACCCCTCGGTCGACCCGGCCACCGGACGGGTCCTCGGCCAGGCCCCGGACGCCACGCCCGCCCAGGCCGAGGCCGCCGTGGCCGCGGCCCGCCGCGCGTTCGACACCACGGAGTGGCCGGCCGACGCCGCGCTGCGCGTCCGGTGCCTGGAGCAGCTCCATGAGGTGCTGACCGAGCACAAGGAGGAGCTGCGCGAGCTGACGATCGCCGACACCGGCGCGCCCCGGGTGGTCACCCACGGCGCGGGGCTGGACGAGCCGCTGGGGATCGTCCGCTACTACGCCGACCTGCTGCGCGGGTACTCCTTCACCGAGGAGCTCGGCGAGATCGAGGCCCGGGGGCGGCGGCACCGCCGCTGGGTCGAGAAGGAGGCGGCCGGGGTCGTCGCCGCGATCACCGCGTACAACTACCCCAACCAGCTCGCGCTGGCCAAGCTCGCGCCCGCGCTCGCCGCCGGCTGCACGGTGGTGCTGAAGGGGGCGCCGGACACGCCGCTGGTGACGCTCGCGCTCGCGGAGCTGATCGCCGAGCACACCGACATCCCGGCCGGCGTGGTGAACGTCCTGACCTCCGCGGGGCCGGCGGTCGGCGAGGTCATGACCACCCACCCGGACGTGGACGTGGTCACCTTCACCGGGTCCACCGCCACTGGCCGCAAGATCATGACGGCGGCGAGCGGCACCGTGAAGCGGGTCTTCCTCGAACTCGGCGGCAAGTCCGCGATGGTCGTGCTGGACGACGCCGACTTCGACCTGGTCGCGATGGCCGCGGCCTTCACCATCTGCTCGCACGCCGGTCAGGGATGCGCCATCACGTCCCGCCTGCTGGTGCCGCGCGCCCATCACGACGCGATCGTCGAGCGGGTCGCCGCCCAGCTCGCCGGCGTCCGCTACGGCGACCCCACCGACCCCGGGACGTACATGGGGCCGCTGATCAGTGAGCGGCAGCGGGAGAAGGTGGACGGGATGGTGCGCCGTGCGGTCGACGCGGGGGCCAAGCTGGTGGCCGGTGGCGAGAAGGTCGATCCGGGGTTCTTCTACACCCCGACCTTGTTGAGCGGTGTGGACCCGGACAGCGAGATCGCACAGGAAGAGGTCTTCGGGCCCGTGCTGGCGGTCATTCCGTATGACGACGATGACGACGCCGTCCGCATCGCCAACAACTCCGCCTACGGACTCTCCGGCGCCGTCCACAGTGCCAGCGAGGAGCGGGCGATCGCGGTCGCCAGGCGGATCCGCACCGGCACGCTCAGCATCAACGGCGGCAACTACTTCGCCCCGGACGTTCCCTTCGGCGGCTTCAAGCAGTCGGGCATCGGCCGCGAGATGGGCGTCGCCGGCCTGGAGGAGTTCCTGGAGCGCAAGGCCTTCGCGACCGTGGTCTCCTGATCGGGGAGCATGATCTGTCCAACCGCCGGCCGCGGCCTGCCCGCCGTGCCGGCACCGAGCGAAGGGAACCCCCGCATGGCAGCGGACACCGCCGTCGACATCGCCTCACTCGTCCTCCGCGCGTCCCTGGGCGGCACCCTGATCGCCCACGGCTGGAACCACGCGTTCGGCGGCGGGAAGATCGCGGGCACGGCGGGCTGGTTCGAGTCGATGGGCCTGCGTCCGGGCCGGCTGCACGCCCTGATGGCGACCGGCACCGAGCTCGGCGCCGGCGTCCTGCTGCTGCTCGGCCTGCTCACCCCGCTCGCCGCCGCCGGGGCGGTCGGCACGATGGCGGTCGCCCTCGTCACCGCCCACCTGCGCAACGGCTTCTTCATCTTCCGGCCCGGCCAGGGCTACGAGTACGTCGTCATGATCATCATGGTGGCGTGCGGGCTCGGCGCCCTGGGCGGCGGGACGGTGTCGCTCGACCGCGCCCTCGGGATCGCCGACGACCTGTCCGGCTGGACGGGCCTCGCCGTCACCGCGCTCGCGGGCGGCATCGGCGCCGCGCTCCTGCTGGCCGCCTTCTGGCGCCCCGCCCGCACGCCGGAGGAGCAGGGCGGCTGAGGCGTTTCCTGACCTGCGAACAAGGAGGACCATGACGAGCGAGAGCGCCGTCATCACCGGTGCGGCGGGCGGTATCGGCGCGGCCGTCGCCCGGCTGCTCGCCGCGTCCGGCGTCCACTGCGTGCTCGTGGACCGCGACCCCGCGGTGGAGGACGTCGCCGCCTCGGTCGGCGGCATCGCGGTGGTCGGCGACCTGACCGATCCCGAGGTGTCCGCGCGGGCGGTGGGGTCCGCGGGCGGCCGCCTGGACCTGCTCGTCCTCAACGCGGGCACCAACTCCGCCGACAAGGACCCCGGCACGCTCGACCTCGGCCGCTACCAGGCGGTCGTCGGCGTCAACCAGCACTCCGTCGTCTACGGGCTGCGTGCCGCGCTTCCCGTCATGCGCGGGAACGGCGGCGGCTCCATCGTGGTCACCGCCTCGCTCGCCGCCCTCCACGGCGTCGAGCAGGACCCGATCTACACGATGACCAAGCACGCCGTCATCGGCCTGGTCCGCGCCCTGTCCGGCCCGCTGGCGCGGGAGGGGATCCGCCTCGGCGCCGTCTGCCCGGGGCTGGTCGACACGCCTCTCGTCGCGGGGGCCCGCGACCGGTTCCAGGCGGCGGGCATCCCCATGCTCTCCGCCGACGAGGTCGCCACCGCCGTCGTGGACGTCCTCCGCGACGGCGAGCCCGGCACCGAACTGGTCGTGCGTCCCGGCCGGCCACCCGCCCGTTACCTGTCGGCTCCGCTGCCCTGACCCCTGCCGACCCGCGGGCGCGTCACCCCTCGTCGTCGCCGGCGATGACGGTGCGGCGGACGGCGCGCGCGTCCGGACCGCGCAGCGCCTCGGCGAGCGGGACGTGGAGCAGGACGAGGTCGGCTGCGGCCCCCGGGCGGACGCGCCGGACGCGCCCGCCCGGATCGCCGTGCCGCGACAGATAGGACCGGAGCGCCGCGCGCGCCGAGATCGCCTCGCCCGCACCGACGACCGCTCCGGACCGGGTGCGGCGGTGCGCGGCGGCGCCGATGACCGTCCAGGGATCGAGGGGGCCGTAGGGCGCGTCGCTCGACAGCCCCACCGGCACGCCCGCGTCGGCCAGGCGGCGGCAGCGGTACAGGTCGTCGTGCTCGTCCGCCGGGACGTCGCGCAGGTAGTCGTCGCCGCGGTCGGCGATGAAGCCGGGCTGCGTGACCACGCGCAGGCCGAGCCGCGCCAGCTCACCGATCGTCTCGGCCGGGACGAGGGCGGCGTGCTCGATCCGGTCGCCGTCGCGGACCCCGGCCGTGCCGAGCGCGGCGAGCAGGAGCAGCAGCGCCTCGCGGGTGACGCAGTGCACGGCCACGGCGCGTCCCCGGTCGTGAGCCTGCCGGATGCGGCCGGTCAGGTCGTCCAGCGACGGCAGCCCCGAGTCGGCCAGGACGACCTTGTACGGGCCGGTGGTCACCCTCGGATGGACGGGGCCCCGGGCGTCCAGGGGCACGCCGAGGAGATGGACGCGTTGCCGAAGCGCGCCCTTCTCGAACGCGGCGATCGTGCCGGCGGTGAGATCGGGGGTGGCGTCGGTGACGCCGGTGATGCCGTAGCGCGCCAGCTCGGCTCCGATGGCGCTCAGGTCCGGGGGGTGCGCGGCCGGGATGCGGGTGCGGAGCCAGTCGTCGGCCCGCCACAGCCGTCCGGTGGGGGAGCCGTTCGCGTCGCGCTCGATGCGGGGGTGATGGCTCGAGGCCAGGCCCGCCTCGTGCGCCGCGGCGGAGTTGAGCATCCAGAGGGCGCCGCTGCGGTGCTGGATCCGCACGGGCACATCGGCGCGCAGCGCGTCGAGCCCGGCCGCGTCCAGGTCGCCGGCGACGCTCTCGGTGTAGCCGACGCCGCGCACCCATCCGCGCTCGTCGGGCGCCGCCGCATGCAGCGCCGCCGCAAGCGCGTCCCGTCCCCCGACCTCCGGAGGCCCGCATCGGACGGACCGCCTCGACGCCCACATGGCGTGCAGATGCAGGTGGTGATCCCACAGGCCGGGGAGCAGCGCACCTCCGCGGCACTCGATCACCTCGTCCTGGCCGCCCGGCGTGAGGTGCGGGCCGACCTCGGTGATCCGCCCGCCTGCGACGCGGACGTGCGTCCGCTCGCGCCCGGCGATCTCGGCATCGCGGAACAGGAGCCCGCTCACAGCCGCGTCCGTTGCTTCACGGGAGTGGAATTCCCAGCTCGCGCAGGACGTCCGCCGTGTCGGCGCCCATGGCCGGGGCGTCCCCGTCCGGCTCGCGCCGGAGGGGAGCGGCGACGGGGGCGAGGCCGGAGCCGGTGTCGACGGCCCAGCCGTCGCCATGGGGGAGGGCCGGCAGGCTGGGGGTCGGCGGGCCAGGATCGAGGGTCGCCGCGACGACGCCGGACATCGGCACCTCCCAGAGGACGCCGCGCCCCGGTGGCGCGGTGGCGGCCAGCACGGCGGCGGTGAGCCCGGTCAGCGGATCGGCGATCGCATCGCCGCAGAACAGCGGGGACATGCCGGTATCGCGGCAGACCAGCCCCGCGCCAGCCGCCACGTCGTCACCGAAGCCGACGCGGTCGGACGCGCGGCCGTCCGCGGTGATCGAGACCCACGTCGTCCCGGCGGCGACGGCGGCCCCGGCGTCCAGCCCGAAGCGGGCGAGGGCGCGCGGCCGGGACGCCTCGATGACGATGTCGGCCGCCTCCACCAGTGCCGCCATCGCCCGGCGGCCCGCCATCGTCGCCGGGTCCAGCGCGACGGAACGGTGCCCGGCGTGCAGGAGCCGGTAGAAGCCGGGGTCGCCGCGGCGCGCGCCGTCCGGGCGCGACGGCGTCTCGACCTTGACGACGCGGGCGCCCGCCAGGCCGAGCAGATGCGCGCACAGCGGGCCCGCCCACAGCGCGCTGAAGTCGACCACCAGCGCGTCCTTGACCGGACGGGGCGTTGTGGGCCCCGGGACCCGGGCGTTGGACGACGGTGCACCGACCGGCCCGGCGGCGACGCCGAGGAGTTCGGCGCGCTCGGCCAGTTCGGCGCCGGTGTGGCCGCGCAGCCAGGACGCGACCGCCGGCCACGGGTCCTCGCCGACGTCCGCGCTGGCCAGCGCGCCGAGGAGGGCCGGGTCGTCCGGGCGGGCGCAGGACACGGCCGCCCAGCCGTCCGCCGTGGGCAGCAGCCGGCGGGCGCCCGCCCCCG
>NZ_BAAAMR010000167.1:0-15139 GCF_039529375.1 Actinomadura napierensis | reverse complement strand
TCGGCGACGGTGTCGATCGCGGCGCCGACGCCGGCCTTGGTGGCGGCCTCCACGGCCGGTGAGGCGGCGGCGGTGGTCATGGTGCGGCCCGCCATGTCCAGGGCGGTGGCGGTGGCGGCGCGGGCGAGGGGGCTGCGGGCGGCCAGGCGGCGCGCGGCGACGGCCATGGGGTGCTGGGCGGCCTGGCCGGCGAGGGTCATCGCGGCGGTCGCGGCCTCCAGCGCGCCCGCGGTGGCGGGGTTGGCCTCGGCGGCGGGGCGGGCCTCCCGCACCGCCTTCTCGGCTGCGGCGGAGGCGGCCTTGACGGCGGCGTCGCGGGCGGCCTTCTCGACGGCCTTCATCACCGGGGTGCCGGCCATCTGCTCCACGATCCGGGACGCGGCGAGCGAGGCGGCGTCGCGGGCGGCGTGCCGGACGGGTTCGCTGACGGTGGCGGCGAGGCGGGCGGCGCCTCCGGCGACGGGCGCGAGCCCGTCCCACAGCTCCTCCAGCCGCTCGGCCGCGGCCCGGTCGGCGTGCTCGGCGCGCTCGGCGCCGCCGCCGGTCGCGCCGGTCTCCCGGTCGCGCGGCTCCTCGCCTTGCCGGTCCCTTTCGTCCACGGCCATGCCCCCTATCACGGTCCGCCGCCTCAAATCACCATACGTTCCGATTGGCGGTTCCACTCCCCCGCTGAGGCGGCCGGCTCTGCAGAACGGCCGCGCGGCGCGGGCGTCCCGGGCGGCGTGCGGGCGGCCGACCAGCCGGGCGGGCGCTCCGGGCGGTCCCACGGCGGCCGGTCGGGGGCGCGTTAATCGGTGGCCCGGGGCGGGCCGGTGCAGCTAGGGTCGGACGCGGAACCGAGAGGGGGATGAGGACCATGGCCGTTGCCGCAGTCGCTGCTGCGTTCGCTGTCGCGCGCGGCAGCCAGCCCGTCCTCATCTTCCGGGCCTCCGGCTGACCCCGGTCCGCTTCGTCCGGCGCGCTCGCCGGGGCCCCTTCTGTGAAGGGTTCCATTCCGTTGTCTTCTTTCGACGGGTCTGTCCTGTCCGCCTACGGGTGGGACGAGACCCTGGAGAACGTTTTCCTTCCGCACCGCGCGGCCGGGCTGGTGCCCGCGCGGGTCACCGCGGTCGACCGCGGCCTGTGCGATGTGGTGACCGAGTCGGGTCCCGGGCGGGCCGCCGCCGGGGCGTTCGGCTCCCCCGCCGACCCGGCGCAGGCGCCGTGCACGGGCGACTGGGCGGCGCTCCGCCCGGACGGCCCGGACGGGCGTCCGGTGCTGGCGGCGCTGCTGCCGCGCCGCACCGCGAGCGTCCGGTCGTCGGCGGCGCGGGACTCGCACGGCCAGGTGCTGGCCGCCAACGTCGACACCGTCGCGATCGCGGTGCCGCTGGTGCCCGATCCCGGTCTCGGGCGTCTGGAGCGGCTGCTGGCGCTGGCGTGGGAGAGCGGTGCGCGGCCGGTGGTGGTGCTCACCAAGGCCGACCGGGCCGCCTCGGCCGGGGAGGCGGAGGCGGACGTCGCCGCCGCCGCTCCGGGCGTGGACGTGGTGGCGTGCAGCGCCGCGACCGGCGACGACGTCGACGTGGTCGCGGCGGTGCTGTCGGGCACGGTGGTGCTGGTCGGGCCGTCGGGCGCGGGCAAGTCCACGCTCGGCAACGCGCTGCTGGGCAGCGACGCGCTCGCCACGGGCGCCGTCCGGGAATCGGACGGCAAGGGGCGGCACACCACCGTGCGGCGGGAGCTGCTGCCGCTGCCGGGCGGCGGCGTCCTGATCGACACGCCGGGGCTGCGGGGCGTGGGGCTGTTCGAGGCCGGCGACGGGCTGCGGCGGGCGTTCGCCGACATCGAGGAGCTGGCCGAGGGCTGCCGGTTCGGCGACTGCGCCCACGCCGGCGAGCCGGGCTGCGCGGTGCTGGCCGCCGTCGCCGGCGGGTCGCTTCCGCAGCGGCGTCTGGACAGCTACCGCAAGCTGCTGCGCGAGAACGCGTGGATCGCCTCGCGGACCGACGCGCGGCTGCGCGCCGAGCAGCGCGACAAATGGAAGGCCGTGAGCCGGTGGCAGCGGCAGATGTACAAGGAGCGGGGGCGCGGCCGGTGACCGGGCACTGGAGGAGCCGGCCGGAGACGGCCGCGGACGCGGCGGCGGTGCGCCGGGTGGTGCAGGCGGCGTTCCCGACGGCCGAGGAGGCCGATCTGGTGGACGCGCTGCGCCGTGACCCGGCGTGGCTGCCGGGCCTTTCGTTCGTGGCCGAGGCGCCCGGCGGGCGCATCGCCGGGTACGCGCTGCTGACGCGCTGCCGGGTCGGCGGCGCGGACGCGGTGGCGCTGGCGCCGGTGGCGGTGCTGCCCGCCTACCAGCGGCGCGGTGCGGGCGGCGCGGCGGTCCGCGCGGTCCTGGCCGCGGCGCGGCGGCGGGGCGAGCGGCTGGTGGTGGTGCTGGGGCATCCGGGCTACTACCCGCGGTTCGGGTTCGTGCGGGCCTCGTCGCTGGGGGTCTCGGCCGGGTTCGAGGTGCCGGACGAGGCGCTGATGGCGCTGGTGCTGGGCGGCGCGCCGGGTCCGGTGCCGTCCGGTGTGATCGAGTACGCGCCGCCGTTCGGCGTGTGAGCGCGCGGGCCGCGCCCCCGGCATCCCGCCGGGGGCGCGGCCGGTCCGCGGTCACCGGCCGCGCCGGTGGAAGGTGCGCACCGACAGCGGCGCGAACACCGCGATCAGCGCGATCGACCACAGCAGCGTCGCGGTGACGGGGTGGGCGAGGGGCCAAGCCAGGCCGGCGTGGCCTCCGGCGGGCGCGCCGGGGTTGCCGAACAGCTGCCGGCAGGCGGCGGTGGCGGCGCTGACGGGGTTCCAGTCGGCGACGGCGCGCAGCCAGGCGGGCATGCCGGTGGTCGGGACGAAGGAGTTCGACAGCATCGTGACCGGGAACACCAGCGGGACGAACTGGTCGGCGGTCTGCTCGTTGCGCACCACCAGCCCGAGGTAGCAGCCGGCCCAGCTGAGCGCGTGCCGCAGCAGCACCAGCAGCAGGAACGCCTCGGCGGTCGGCCACAGGCCGCGGTGCGCGCGCCACCCGACGACCAGGCCGGTGGCGGCCATGATGACCAGCGCGAGGACCCCGTTGATCACATCGGCGCCGGCCTGCCCGAACGGGACGGCCGAGCGCGCCATCGGCATGGCGCGGAAGCGGTCCATGACGCCGCGGGAGGCGTCGGTGGCGACCCGCAAGGTGACGGCCATCACGGAGGTGAACGACACCATGACGAACAGGCCGGGCATCAGGTACTCGCGATAGTTGCCGCCGCCGGGGACGGTGATGGCGCTGCCGAACACGTACCCGAACAGCACCACCATGACGGCGGGGAAGATCAGCGCGGCGATCAGCTCGCCGGGTTCCTGGCGCAGCCGGCTCAGCTCGCGTCCGACGAGGGTGAGCCCGTCGGCGGCGCTCCAGCGCAGCCGCGCGGCCGGGGACGGCCGGGTGGTGAGGGCGGGCGCGGTCATCGGACGGTCTCCTTCCGCGGTTCGGCGGTCTCGCCGGCGTCGGGCCGGGCGGGTTCGTCGGTGGGTTCGGCACCGGGTTCGGCACCGGGTTCGGCAGTGTCAGGTCCGGCTGGGTCGGGTTCGGTGTCGCGGCCGGTGAGGCGCAGGAACACCTCGTCGAGGGTGGGGCGGCGCAGGCCGACGTCGTCGGCGGTGACGCCGGCGCGGTCGAGTTCGCGGACGACGTCGGCGAGCCGGACGGCGCCGCGGGCGAGCGGCACGGTGAGCCGCGCGCCGTCCAGGGCGGGGTGGGCGCCGGCGATCCCGGCCAGGACGCGGGCGGCGTCACCGGCACCGGCGGGGTCGGCCAGCACGACGTCGAGGCGGTCGCCGATGGAGGCCTTCAGCCGGTCGGGGGTGCCGTCGGCGATGACGCGGCCGTGGTCGATGACGACGACGTCGTCGGCGAGACGGTCGGCCTCCTCCAGGTACTGGGTGGTGAGCAGCACGGTGGTGCCGTCGGCGACCAGGCCGCGGACGGCGTCCCAGATCTCGCCGCGGCTGCGCGGGTCCAGGCCGGTGGTGGGCTCGTCCAGGAACAGCACCTGGGGTCGCAGGATGAGGCTGGTGATCAGGTCGAGGCGGCGGCGCATGCCGCCGGAGTAGCCCTGCACCTGCCGGTCGGCGGCGTCCATCAGCCCGAACCGCTCCAGCAGCTCGTCGGCGCGGCGGTGGGCCTCGCGGCGGGGCAGGTGGTACAGGCGGCCGAACAGGCGCAGGTTGCCGCGCCCGGTGAGCTTCTCGTCGACGGCGGCGTACTGGCCGGCGAGCCCGATGCGGGCGCGGACCTCGTCGGGCCGGGCGGCGACGTCGTACCCGGCGACGCGGGCGCGGCCGGAGTCGGCGTCGGCGAGCGTGGCCAGGATCCGCACGGCGGTGGTCTTGCCGGCGCCGTTGGGGCCGAGCAGGCCGCAGACGGTGCCGGGCGCGACGGCGAGGTCCAGGCCGTCCAGGGCGTTGGTGTCGCCGAAGCGCTTGTGCAGCGCCTCGGCCAGCACGATCGGTTCGTCCGGCATCGGTCCTCCATTGGGTACGGCGTACGCGGTGAGCTGCCGCCAGGGTAGGCAACCGAGTACGATGTACGCAACTAGAATCCCGGGGAGGGGCCGCGCGGGCCCCTTGACCGGCGGAGGGGAGCACGGTGGCGGACGTCGATGCGGCGGGCATCTTCGCGGTCCCCGAACGGCAGGGCCGGGGCCCACGGCCCGCCTACAGCCGCGCCCAGATCACCGAGGCGGCGGTGCGGATCGCCGACGCCGACGGGTTGGAGGCGGCGTCGATGCGGCGGATCGCCGCCGAGCTCGGCACCGGCGCGATGTCGCTGTACCGCTACGTCCCCTCCCGCGACGACCTGATCGAGCTGATGTACGACCACGTCGTCGGCACCTTGGAGGTCCCGGCCCGCCCGACCGGCGACTGGCGCGCCGACCTGCGCCTGGTCGCCCGCAACACCCGGTCGATGTGGCTGGCGCACCCCTGGGTGGCCGACCTGCACCGCGCCCGCCCGGCGTTCGGCCCCAACCAGCTGCGGATCACCGAGTTCGGCCTGGGCGCGCTGGACGTCGGCATCCCGGTCGACGACATCCTCACGCTGGTGAACATGCTGAACGGCTACGTCGTCACCACCGTCCGCGCCGAGATCGAGTGGGAGCGCGAGCGGCGGCGCACGGGCATGACCATGCGCGACTGGATGCGCCAGAGCTCCCCCTACGTCCAGCGGCTGCTCGACAGCGGCGAGCACCCGATGCTCACCCGCGTGGTGAAGGACGCGGCGCTGCCGCACATGTCCCCCGACGACCAGTTCGACTACGGCCTGGAACGCGTCCTGGACTGCATCGCCTCCTGCATGTGAGGCGCCCCGGGGGCCGCGGACCGGCCGGCCGGGGTCAGGGCAGCCAGTAGGCGCCGCGGGCCAAGCCGTCGGACACCGCCCGCGCGGTGTCCTCGGCGGTCAGCGCACCGGAGTCCAGGACGTGGCGCTCGTGGTCGCCGAGGTCGGCGAACTCCTCGAACATCCGCCCGACCGGGCCGGGGTCGGTGAGCGCGCCGGGCCCGCGAGCGGCGGCGCGGGCGAGCACGACGTCCCGGTCCGGGCGCAGCACCACGTAGTGCAGCGGGACGCCGGCGCCGGCCGCGGCGCGGCGGAACGGGCCGAGGAACCAGGGGCCGACGACCCCGTCGAACACCACGTGGTATCCCCCGGCGGCGTACCCGGCGGCGGCGGTGGCCTGGACGCCGACGACGGTCTCGTTCTGCCGCTGCGCCTCGGGCAGGTACGGCGGGATCGCGCCCTGGGCGATGAAGGCGAAGAAGTCGTCGCCGTGCAGCCGCACGCTCGGTGTCAGGCGCGCGGCCAGCAGCCGGGCGACGGTGCTCTTGCCGGCGCCGCACGGCCCCGTCAGCACGACGACCGCGCCGCGCCCCTCGTCCGTCACCGCTCCGCCCTCTCGTGATCGCGGGCCGGTGCCCGCCGTCGGCCACGCTATCGCCGGGGCAGGACGCGGCGCACCCGAATAATGTTCCTCAAACACCCCTATCACTCCCTTCATAGGGTAGTTTGAGGAGTGATGACGGAGAATATGTACTCGGTGGAGGAGGTCGCGGACCTTCTCGGGCTGCACGTGCGGACGGTCCGCGGTTACATCCGGGCCGGGCGGCTGCGGGCGGTGCGGATCGGCAAGCAGTACCGGATCTCCGCGGCCGCTCTGCAGGAGCTGACCGGGCGCCCGGAGCCGGCGGCGCCCGGAGCGGGAGGCGCGGGCGGGGCCGGGCGGGCGGAGGTGTCGAGCATCGTGCAGATCGACGGGGTCGGCCGGGCCGCCGCCGACCGGATCGGCACGTTCGTGCTGGCCGGGGTGAACACCGGCCGCGGCGCGGGCGGCCCGCTGCGCGTGCAGACCGTCCATGACCAGGAGCGGAACCGGATGAAGATCGTGATTCTGGGCGGCGTGTCCGCCACCGCCGAGGTGCTGCGGCTGATCGAGAGCGTGCTGGACGGCGGGGTCCTGGACGCCGGAGGGGAGACGGGCGATGCCTGACCTGGTGCGGGAGCGGGCCGGGGTGCCGGTGCTGATGTGCGACCCGGACGGGCCGCCGGTGGCCACCGAGCAGGACGCGCTCGACCTGATCGGCGCGGCGTTCCTGGGCGCGCGGGTGGTGGCGGTGCCGGCGGGGCGGCTGGACGAGCGCTTCTTCTCGCTCGGCACCCGGTTCGCGGGCGATGTCATGCAGAAGTTCGTCAACTACCGGCTGCGGCTGGCGGTGGTCGGGGACATCTCCCGGCATCTGGCGGCCAGTCCGGCGCTGCGCGCGCTGGTACGCGAGTCGAACGCGGCGGACCACGTCTGGTTCGTCCCCGATCTGGAGGCGCTGGGCGCCCGGCTCCGCACGGTCGCCTGACCTCGCCCGAACTCCCCCGGACGCGGCCGGCGGGCGGCGCGAACGCCCGGGACATATCAGGGGCGGGGCGGGTTCGGTGGGGCCGGTGGGGCGCGGGAACGTTTCACGGCCGGATCCGGCCATGGGGCGGGTGGTATCGGTCCCGGTGCGGGGCGCCGGCCGGACGGCAGAAAAGCGCGCCGGCGGCCGCTTTCCGATAAAGGCGCAGCCCGGCCCGCGCCGGTGGGAATTATCATACGGCGACGAGGCGGCGCAAGGTATCGCCGTGGCCACGGTAATGGATCGTCGCGGGTGATATCGGGTGGGGCCGGCGGGTCGGTTAGGTTCTGCTGAGAGCACGTCGCATCGCCTGTTCGCGGGCCGGTGCCGGGTGGGTGCGTTCCCAGGTGGAAAACCCCGGTTCACCGCTCTGACGTGCTGTGATGATGGGCATGAAATGGCCGCAGATCATTGGAGAAGCATGACCTCGCTCGCTGGATCCGCCGTATCGGCCGACCTGATCGCGCACGCCCGGGGAACGCTGGACAGCAGTGCGTTCTTTTCCGATCTGCGTGCGGGAAAGGCACCGATCGGAGTTGTCCGGGATGTTATGGGCCAGTACTACCTGTGGCGGAACCAATTTCACCGTTGGCTCGGCGTCTGCGTGGCGAAGAGCCCGGCGTTCGGGACCGAGTCGGACGCCTTCCGTGTCCTGTCCGGGCTGACCGCGCACATCGAGGAGGAGGTCGGCGGCGACCACCACGGCCTGGCGGTGCGGCTGCTGCGGGCGCTGGGGGTCGAGCGGCCCGCGGCGGTGGTGCCGCTGCCGGTGACCGCCGCCTACTGCGAGTCGTTCCCGGTGCGGTACCTGGACCCGGCGCGCGGCGGGGCGGAGGCCGTCGCGGCGCTGGCGGGCCGGGAGATCGCGAGCCCGGCGCGCAACCGCATCGTGATCGACGCGCTGTCGGCGCACTACGGGGTGACCTCGGGTCTGGAGTTCCTCACCCTGCACGAGACCAAGGGGCCCGGCCAGTTCGCGGCGCTGTGGGACGTCCTGATGAACGGCTTCTTCGCCGACGAGGCGCTGATGGTGCGGGCGGCGCGCGAGGAGATCGGCGAGCACGTCGGGTTCTGGGACGAGGTGTACGCGCACCTGTCCCGCGACCTCGCCGGGGTCCCCGCCTGACGCCGCCCGCCCCGCCCGCCGGCCCCGGGGACGCGCCGGGGCCGGCGGGCGGCGGGTCAGTGCCCGGTGGTCGCGATGATCTTGCCGGTCTGGGTGCCGGACTCCAGGTGGCGGTGGGCCTCGACGATGTCGCCGAGGTCGAAGACCCGGTCGACGATGGGTGTGAACGCGCCGGTGCGCAGGCCGGAGGCGACGAACGCCTCGGCGCGGCGCAACCGCTCCGGGTCGGTGGTGGTCTCGTGGACGGTGTAGGTCCGCATGTTCAGTGCGGGCATGCCGAGTTCGAAGCCGGGATAGGGGGTCGGTTCCCCGCTGAGCATCCCGTACTCGACGAGGGTGCCGCCGGGCGCGACCGCGCGGGCCAGGTCGATCACGCCGGGGCCGGCGACGGCGTCGAAGACGAACTGCGCGCCGCGTCCGCCGGTCAGGTCCAGGATCCGGTCGGCGACGTCCCGCCCGCCGGTGACGATCACTTCGGCGGCGCCGGCCTTCAGTAGCGCGCCGGTCTTGGCGGGGGTGCGGGTGAGGGCGATGGGCCGGGCGCCGATGCGGTCGGCGAGGGCGATGGCGGCCAGGCCGACGCTGCTGGACGCGGCGGTCAGCACGACGGTGTCGCCGGCGCGTATCCCGCCGGTCTCCACCAGTGCCCCGTAGGCGGTCAGGTAGGGCATCCACACCGCCGCGCCACCGACCGCGTCCAGGTTCTCGGGGCGGTGCACGACGGCGGCCGCGGGGACGATCGCGGTGTCGGCGTAGACGCCGTAGTCGTTCATCGAGAACGCCGGGATCACGCTGACGGGCCGCCCGGCCGGGAAACCGGTGGCGCCGGGGCCGGCGGCGCGCACCACGCCTGAGGCTTCGGCGCCGAGCCGGGCGGGGAAGGCCTTGACCGGCTCGATGTAGGTCCCGGCGCGGAACAGCGCCTCGGCGCGGTTGAGGCCGATCGCCTCGATGTCGATCAGCAGTTCGCCGGGGCCCGGCTCACCGGGCTCGGCGTCCTCCAGCCGCAGCACCTCCGGGCCTCCCACCTCGTGGAACCGCACCGTCCTGGTCATCGCAACCTCGTCCCTTCGGTTCGGCGGAGGCGCCGCGCGGCGCCGTGCCAGGGGCACCACCCAAGCCGAAAGTACGATCACTGTCAAACTTCTATCCTCATCGTACTTCGATGTTGATCGTCGTTCGATGGGTGTCGTACGATGCGGCCGGGAGGTGGCGTGATGGCGACGGCACGGCACGGCGGGCGCGACCGCGTCCCGCCGCACCCCGACGTCCGCGAGGTCGGGCTGCAGCAGGTCCTGGAGGCGCTGGTCGACCCGGTGCGCCGCCGGATCGTCACCGAGCTGCACGCCGCGGGCGCCGACCTGAGCTGCGGCACGATCGAGCTGCCGGTCGGCAAGTCGACCGCCACCCACCACTTCCACGTGCTGCGGGAGGCGGGCCTCATCCGCCAGTACTACGTCGGCACCTCCCGCATGAACGCGCTGCGCCGCGAGGAGTTCGACGCGGTGTTCCCGGGGCTGCTGGACGTCGTGGTCGGCGAACCCCACCGGGACTGAACGGCCCTCCCGCCGCCGGAACCCGCCGGCCGACCGCGGTGAAAACGGTTTGCGGCGCGCCGCGCGCGCCGGGGACCCTCGGTGCCATGGACCGCGACGTTCTGCGCTACTACGAGCGCGGCGAGGAGGACCGGCGGCTGCGCGAGGGCGACGGCCGGCTGGAGCTGTGGCGGACCCAGGACGTCCTGCGCCGGGTGCTGCCCCCGCCGCCGGCGCGGGTGCTGGACGTGGGCGGCGGCCCCGGCGTGCACGCCGAATGGCTGGCCGCCGACGGCCACGCGGTGCGGCTGGTCGACCCCGTCCCGTTGCACGTCGAGCAGGCCTCGCGGATCCCCGGCGTGACCGCCCGGCACGGCGACGCCCGCGACCTGCCGGTGCCCGACGCGTCCGCGGACGCGGTGCTGCTGCTCGGCCCGCTCTACCACTTGGTGGACCGCGCCGACCGGGTGCGGGCGCTGCGGGAGGCGGCGCGCGCGGTACGGCCCGGCGGCGTGGTGGCGGCGGCGTCGATCGGCCGGTACGCCGCGCTGCACGACATGCTCCGCAAGGGCCGCTACCGGGGGGAGCGCGCGATCGTGGACGCGTCGGTCACGTCCGGCGTGCTGCGCGCCACGCCCGACATGGGGTTCACCACCGCCTACCTGCACGAGCCGCAGGAGCCGCCGCACGAGTTCGCCGACGCCGGGCTGCCCGGCGCGCGCTCCTACGGCCTGGAGGGCGCGGCGTGGCTGTTCGGTGATCTCGGCCGGCTGCTGGAGGACGACCGCGCGACGGTGCTGGAGGCCCTGCGGGCGGTGGAGTCGGTGCCGTCGCTGCTGGGCGTCAGCGGCCACGTCATCACGGTCGCCGCCAGGCCCCGCTGAACCGGGACAGGGGGTCAGGCGGCGGGGAAGTCACGGCGCTTGATCTTGGCTTTGTCGCAGCCGGGGTCGGCGGGGTCGCGCCAGAACACGATGCCCTCGTAGGGGCGGGCGCGCAGCCAGGCGGCCAGGCCGTCGTGGTCGCGGGGCACCTCGCCGAGGTCGTCGGCGCCGTGCGGGACCAGGACGTGCTCGGCGGCCCCCTCGGGGTTCCCGTTGATCCTGGGGCCGATCAGCTCGTAGGTGCCGGCCGCGAACGCCCGGCTGGCCAGGGCGGCGCGCAGATGCTTCCAGAACGCCGACTGCTCGGCGGGCTCCCACCCGACCGCCTTGCCGGTGGCGGGGTCGGCCGCGACCGGGACGAAACCGGGCGGCGCGGGACGGCCGGGCTTGACCTCGCGGCGGGCGTACCAGCGGTCGCCGTCGAACCGCACGCACGTGCCGTCGTACTTGCGGGTGGCGCGGCCCTCCCCGGCCTCCACCCACGCGCAGGACGGGTCGAGCTCGCGGGTGACGTGGCGGGGGTCGCCGTCCCAGTCGCGGACGAACAGTGTCGGAATCTTGCGCATCACGGGCCTTCCCGGCTGGTCTGTCGGCGTCACGCCCGCCCGCCGCGGCGATGCGGCGCGGGGCCTCCCCGGCAGGAATCGAACCTGCGGCACCCGGCTTCGGAGACCGGCGCTCTGTCCTCTGAGCTACGGGGAGCGGGCCCCGCCCCCGGGTGACTGAAGGGGGGGCGGGGCGGGAGACGCTGGTGGGATTCGAACCCACGTGAAGCGGAGTTGCAGTCCGCTGCCTGATGTCCACTCGGCTACAGCGTCCGGGGCCCGTCCGGCGGCCGGTCATGCAGAAGGCCGCCGTTCCGGGTGGGAAGGGCGGCCGTCGCGCGGGGTTCGCGCGTGCGTCAGGGGACCGCCCGTCCGGTCGTCCGGGCACAGGTGCAGGTGCGTTCGCCGTGTCGGCGGGTCATGGTCTGCTCCTCCCGGGTGGCCTGCTGGTGCGATCAGCATGCCCGGCTCCGCCGCGCGCCCGCAACGGGTTTTCGCGGCCGTCCGGACACGGCGCGCGCCGACGGTGAGCGTAGTTCAGGCGGGCCGTGCCGCCGGATATTCCATTGAGCGGAAAGGCGCTGTTCCGCCGGGCGCCCCGCACCGCGAGGCTGGGGTGCACGGGACCGCGCCGAGCGAGCAGGGCCACGGAAAGCTCGCGGCACGGGCAAGGGCGAAACGGGCATGACGCAAAAGGCAGAACGAAAGGAGCCGACGATGGCGCTGCTGGACCCCGGCACATGGACGGGGAAGATCTTCACCGGCGGGTGGACGGCCGCGGACGGCGGCGTCCTGGACGTCGTCGAACCGGCGACCGGCGCGACGCTGGGCACGCTGGGCCGGGCGTCGGCGCACGACGTGGCGCAGTCAGCGGCCGCAGCCGCCGCCGCGCAGCGCGACTGGGCCGCGCGCACCTACGAAGACCGCGCGGCGGTACTGCGGCGCGCGGGCCGGCTGTTCGAGGACCACGCCGCCGAGATCCAGGAATGGATCGTCCGGGAGGCCGGATCGGTCCCCGCGAAGGCGGAACTGGAGGCGCGGTTCGCGGCGAGCCTGTGCTACGAGGCCGCCGCGCTGGCCTCCCACCCGCAGGGCCTGGTCCTGCCGTCGGCGCAGCCCCGGTGGAGCCTGGCACGGCGCCGCCCCGCCGGCGTCGTCACCGTGATCGCCCCGTTCAACTTCCCGCTGATCCTGTCGATGCGGTCGGTGGCGCCGGCGCTGGCGCTCGGCAACGCCGTCCTGCTCAAGCCCGACCCGCGCACCGCGGTGTGCGGAGGCGTGAGCGTCGCCCGGATCTTCCAGGAGGCCGGCCTGCCCGAAGGGCTGCTGCACCTGCTGCCCGGCGGACGCGAGACCGGCGAGGCGGTGGTGTCGGCGCCGCAGGTGCGGGTCGTGTCGTTCACCGGGTCCACGGCGGCGGGCCGCACGATCGGAGAGGTGTGCGGACGGCTCCTCAAGCGCGCCCACCTGGAACTCGGCGGCAACAACGCCCTCATCGTGCTGCCGGGCGCCGACATCGGCAAGGCCGTGTCGGCGGGCGCCTGGGGATCGTTCCTGCACCAGGGGCAGATCTGCATGACCACCGGACGGCACCTGGTCCACCACAGCCTGCACGACGAGTACGTCGCCGCGCTGGCCGACAAGGCCGACAAGCTGCCCGTCGGGAACCCGGCGACCGGGCAGGTCGCGCTCGGCCCCATCATCGACGAGCACCAGCTCGCGCACGTCGACGACCTGGTCCGCGGCACCGTCGCCGCCGGCGCGCGCCTGGCCGCGGGCGGCACCCACGAAGGCCTGTTCTACCGCCCCACCGTCCTGGCCGAGGTCGCACCCGACATGCCCGCCTACGCCCAGGAGGTGTTCGGGCCCGTCGCGCCGGTCGTGCCGTTCTCCAGCGTGGACGAGGCGGTCGCGCTGGCCGCCGACAGCGAGTACGGGCTGTCGCTGGGCATCCTCGGCGACGTCGGCCAGGCGATGCGGATCGCCGACGCGGTCCCCACCGGGCTGGTCCACATCAACGACCAGACCGTCAACGACGAACCGGTCGTGCCGTTCGGCGGGCTGGCCGCCTCGGGGAACGGCTCGCGGTTCGGCGGCCCCGACGCCAACATCGAGGCGTTCACCGAGACCCAGTGGGTCACGATGCGCGACCAGATCGCCCCCTACCCGTTCTGACCCGACACCCCCTGCGAGGGGCGGCCGCCGGACAAACCCGGCGACCGCCCCTCCCACGGGGTGATCAGTGGCGCGGCCTCAGGCCGGGACCGCCGCCACTGCCCGCGCCGGCCCCGCCGCCGATCCCGTGCAGGACGCCGACCAACGTGACCCACTGGTCGGGATGCGCGTCGGCGACCAGCGCGCCCGGCGCGATCCCCGCCGCCCGCAGCGCCGCGTCCACCCGCCGGCGAGGGTGCCGCAGGCACAGCGAGGCGCGCAGCGTGCCGCCCCTGCCGGTGAACCCCAGGTCGACGCAGCGCAGGTAGTCGCCCATCGCCTCCGGCGGCAGCAGCGGACGGGCCCGCCGCGTCAGCCGCAGCACCGCCCCGTCCACCCGCGGCACCGGCCGAAACAGCCCCCGCGGCACCCGCCCGCCCATCTCCCAGCCGAACTCCGGCCAGGTCCGCACCGTCAGCCGCGACCAGCGGCCGTACCCGCCGGTGCGCTTGCGCGCGTACTCCAGCTGCGTGATCAGCGTCGCCGACGCCAGCCCCGGCGCCGTCAGCGCCCACCCGACGATCCGCGACGTCGAAGCGAACGGGATGTTGCCCGCCAGATGGAACGGGCCCGACGGCGGCCGCGCCGCCAGGAAGTCGCCGGTCACGCACCGCACGTTCGCCAGCGCCGCGCACCGGGCCCGCAGCCGCGCCGCCAGCCGCGGATCGATCTCGTAGGCGATCACCGAGCCGGCCCGGGCCGCCAGCGCGGCCGTGACCCGCCCGTCGCCCGCACCGGCCTCGACGACCAGCGCATCGGGCGCGGGCACGGCGGCGCGGGCGTAGCGGGCGACGGCCGCCGGATCGGACAGGAAGTTCTGCGACAGCGCGCGCCGCGCCTGCGAGCGCGGGCCGCCGCGGTGATGATGCTGGTTCAGGGTCGCCGTCCTCGGCTTCCGGCCCAGGACGGGCCGGCCGGACGGGCACCGGAGAACGCGCGGGCGGCACCACCGCAACAGTGGCCGCTGACACGATCGGTGACGCGGCCGGACATGCGATCGCACAGCCGGCCGCGAAGCGCGGGCGGGCCCGTCCGAGATGGTCATGGACGCTCGAAGGCCCCGGACCACGGGCATGCACCGCCGACGGCACGCGACCCGCAGGTCACCGCGCCGCCGCGCAACGGGCAGGAGCCGCTCAGCGGCCCCGCCGAGAAGATCAGACGAGGGTGCGCGCCACCCGCCGGTCCAGGACAGGACGGGCCTCACGCAGCCGCACATACGCGGCCGGGCCGGTCCTCAGGACCGCGCTCTTGATGAAACACCCCATGCGCGCGATCGTAGGGGACCGCGCGGACCGGCCCCAACCGGTTTTCCCGCCGCCGCGGCCACCCAGGCCGCCCGCCCGACCGTCTCGCCGACACCTCACGGAGTGCCATGGGCCGCGATCCGGACTACCTGGCGTTCCTGCGCCGCCGCCTCACCCGACCCCCGGCCGCACCCGCCGCCCGAGCGGGAGACGCCGGACGCGACCCGGCCCGCGCCATCGAGGACGCGCGCCGAGAACACGCCGCCGACCTGGCCCGCTGTCCCCGCCCGCCCGTCCCGCTCGTCCGCGACCTCACCCTCGACGGCCCCGCCGGACCGCTGCCCGCCCGCCTCTACCACCCCGGCGGCGACCGCCCCGCCCCCACCCTCGTCTACTTCCACGGCGGCGGCTGGGTGCTCGGCGGCGTCGACAGCTACGACCCCGTCGTCCGGGCCCTCGCCACCGCCGCCCCCGGCACCGCCTGGCTGTCGGTCGGCTACCGCCGCCCGCCCGAACACCCCTTCCCCGCCGCGCTCGACGACGCCGTCGCCGCCGTCGGCTGGGCCACCGCCAACGCCGACCGCATCGGCGCCGACCCCGCCCGCACCGGCGTCGCCGGCGACAGCGC
>NZ_BAAAMR010000166.1:0-15355 GCF_039529375.1 Actinomadura napierensis | reverse complement strand
CTGATGGCGGCCGACAAGGCGAACCCGGGCACCGAGCTGGCGCTGCGGTACATCGTCTTCGGCGGCGAGGCCCTCGACCTCGGACGGCTCGAAGACTGGTACGCGCGGCATCCCGAGGACACGCCCACGCTCGTCAACATGTACGGGATCACCGAGACGACCGTCCACGTCTCCTACATCGCGCTCGACCGGGTCTACGCGGCCACGGCGCCCGGCAGCATCATCGGTGTCGGCATCCCCGACCTGCGCGTCTACGTGCTGGACGACCGTCTCCAGCCCGTCCCGCCGGGCGTCGTCGGGGAGCTGTACGTGGCGGGGCCGGGGCTGGCGCGCGGCTACCTCAACCGGTCCGGGCTGACCGCCGAGCGGTTCGTCGCCGATCCGCACGGCAAGCCCGGCACCCGCATGTACCGCACCGGCGACCTCGGCCGCTGGCGCGGCGACGGCTCGCTCGAATACCTGGGCCGCGCCGACCAGCAGGTGCAGCTGCGCGGCTTCCGCATCGAGCTGGGCGAGGTCCAGTCGGCGCTGACCAGGCACGACGCGGTGGCGGACGCGGCCGTGGTCGTCCGCGACGACCGCCTGATCGCCTACGTCGTCGCCGCCGGCGAGGTCGACCAGGCCGAGCTGCGCGCGTTCGCCGGCCGGCACCTGCCCGACTACATGGTCCCGGCCGCCGTGGTGGAGCTGGCCGCGATCCCGCTGACCTCCAACGGCAAGCTCGACCGCAAGGCACTGCCCGCGCCCGACTTCTCGGCGAAGGCGTCGTCGCGCGCGCCGCGCACCCCGGAGGAGGAGACCCTCGCCGGGCTGTTCGCCGAGGTCCTCAACCTGGAGCGGGCCGGGATCGACGACGGGTTCTTCGACCTCGGCGGCGACTCCATCATCGCGATCCAGCTCGTCTCCCGGGCCCGGCAGTCCGGGCTGGTCATCACGCCCCGCGACGTCTTCCAGCACCAGACCGTCGAGGAGCTGGCCGCGGTCGCGCGGCCGGTCGGCGAGGACGAGCGGGTCGAGGCCGAGGCGCCCGGCGCGGGCATCGGCCAGGTTCCCGCCACCCCGATCATGCGCTGGTTCCAGGAGCTGGACGGCCCCGTCGCCGGCTACAGCCAGCGGATGCTGCTCCAGGTCCCGCCCGACCTCGGCGTCGGCAAGCTGGCGGCGGCGCTCCAGACCGTCCTGGACCACCACGACGTCCTGCGCCTCCGCGTGCGGGACGGCGAGTTCGAGGTCGCCGAGCCGGGCGCGGTCGACGCGGCGCCGCTGGTCCACCGCGTGGACGTCACCGGCCTGGACGGCGACCCGCTGCGCGCCGTCCTCGCCGAGCACGCCCGCGCCGCCCGCGACCGCCTCGACCCCGAAGCCGGGACGGTGGCGCAGCTCGTCTGGTTCGACGCGGGCCCCGAACGCTCCGGCCGCCTCCTGCTGACCCTGCACCACCTGGTCGTGGACGGCGTGTCCTGGCGGATCCTGCTGCCCGACCTCGTCACCGCCTGGGCGGGCGGCACGCTCGACCCGGTCCCGACCTCGTTCCGCCGCTGGGCGCAGCGCCTGGTCGCCGAGGCGTCCGACCCGTCCCGCACCGCCGAGCTGCCGCTGTGGGAGGACGTCCTCGCCACCCCCGACCCCGTCCTCGGCGCCCGCGCCCTCGACGCGCGGTCCGACACGTTCGGGACGGCCCGGCACCTCACCCTCGACCTGCCCGCCGACGTCACCGGGCCGCTGCTCACCGACGTCCCGGCCGCCTTCCACGGCCGCGCCAACGACGTCCTGCTCACCGGCCTCGCCCTCGCCGTCGCCGAATGGCGCCGCGACCGGGGCGTGTCCGACGACACCGCCGTGCTCATCGACCTGGAGGGCCACGGCCGCGAGGAGATCGTGCCGGGCGTCGACCTGTCCCGCACGGCCGGCTGGTTCACCGCGATCTACCCGGTCCGGCTGGACGCCGGCTGGGTGGAGCCCGGCGACGTCCGCGAGGGCGGGCAGGCCGTCGGCACCGCGCTGAAGCGGGTCAAGGAGCAGCTGCGGGAGATCCCCGACAACGGCATCGGGTACGGGCTGCTGCGCCACCTCAACCCGTCCGCCGGGCGGCGGCTCGGCGGGCGCCCGCACCCGCAGATCGCGTTCAACTACCTCGGCCGGTCCGCCGTGCCGGAGGCCACCGACTGGGGGCCCGCCGGCCAGGCCGACGCCGAGGCGCTCGGCGGCGGGCAGGACGACGCGCTCGGACTCGTCCACGCCGTCGAGGTCAACGCGCACACCCGCGACCTGCCCGGCGGCCCCGAGCTGAGCGCCACCTGGACCTACGCGGGCGGCCTGTTCGACGAGGACGCCGTCCGCGACCTCGCCGGACGCTGGTTCGCGGCGCTGCGCGGCCTCGTCGCGCACGTCGTGGACGCGCCCGCCGACGGGCCCGTCGGCGGGTTCACCCCGTCCGACCTGTCCCTGGTCGACGTCAGCCAGGACGAGATCGACGAACTCGCCGCCGAACTCGACGGTGAAGGGGAGCTGGATTGACCAAGTCGCAGCTTGAGGACATCCTCCCGCTGTCCCCGTTGCAGCAGGGCCTGTTCTTCCACGCCCTGTACGACTCCGGGCACGACGTCTACACCGCGCAGATCGTGTTCGACCTGCGCGGCCCGCTCGACGCCGACGCGCTGCGCGCCGCCGCCGCGACCCTGCTGCGCCGGCACGCCAACCTGCGCGCCGGGTTCCGGCAGCGCAAGGAGGGCTCGCCCGTCCAGGTCGTACACCGGACGGTCCGGCTGCCCTGGGAGGACGCCGACCTGTCCGGGCTGCCCGAGGCCGAGCGGGACGCGCGGGCACGGGAGCTGGCCGAGGCCGAGCGGACCCGCCCGTTCGACATGGCCCGGCCGCCGCTGCTGCGCTTCCTGCTGATCAGGCTGGCGGACGGCCTGCACCGGATGGTGTTCACCAACCACCACATCCTGCTGGACGGCTGGTCCACGCCCGTCCTGCAGACCGAGCTGTTCGCGCTGTACCTCGCCCAGGGCGACGACACCGGCATGCCGCGCGTCACCCCGTACAAGAACCACCTCGCGTGGATCGCCGCGCAGGACCGGCCCGCCGCCGAGGACGCCTGGCGCCGCGCGCTCGACGGCATCGAGGGCCCGACCCTCGTCGCGCCGGGCGCCGGGGAGCCCGGCCCCGCCGCTCCCGGCCGCGTCCGGATCCGGCTCACCGAGGACCTCACCTCGGCGCTGTCCGCGCGCGCCCGCGCCCAGGGCGTCACCCTCAACACGGTGCTCCAGCTCGGCTGGGGCGCGCTGCTCGGCCGCCTCACCGGCTCGGACGACGTGGTGTTCGGCGCCGCCGTGTCCGGGCGGCCGCCCGAGCTGCCGGGCGTCGAGCAGATGATCGGCCTGTTCATCAACACGCTGCCGATCCGCGTGCGGGTCCGCCCCGGCGACACCGTCGCCGGAGCGCTCACCCGCCTGCAGGACGAGCAGGCCGCGCTGATGGCGCACCACCATCTCGGGCTGTCGGACATCCAGCGGCTCGCCGGCACCGGGTCGCTGTTCGACACGATGACCGTCCTGGAGAACTACCCGTTCGACCCGGACGCCGCCGGCACCGACCTCGGCGGCCTCACCCTCCACGACGTCGACGGCTACGACGCCTCGCACTACCCGCTGACCCTCGCCGCCGTGCCCGGCCGGGGGCTGTCGCTGCGGCTGGACTTCCGCGCCGACCTGTTCGGCGAGGACGGGGCGCAGCGGCTGATGCGCCGGTTCGTCCGGATCCTGGAGTCCGTCGCCCACCGCCCCGACCTGCCGCTCGGCCGCATCGACGTGCTGGAGGACGACGAGCGCGACCTCGTCCAGCGCGCCTGGCAGGGCCCCGGGACCCAGCGCCGCCCCGGCACGCTGACCGGCCGCTTCGCCGAGCAGCTCGCCGCGACCCCGGACGCCGTCGCCGTCGTCGCGGGGGAGGAGGCGCTCACCTACGCGGAGCTGGACGAGCGCGCGAACCGGCTGGCGCACCGCCTCGTCGGGCTCGGCGTCCGCCGCGAGACGCCCGTCGCCGCCCTGCTGGAGCGGTCGGCCGACACCGTCGTGGCGTCCCTGGCCGTCCTGAAGGCGGGCGGCGCCTACGCGCCGATCCACCACGGCTACCCGCCCGAGCGGACGGCGTGGGCGGTCGCCGAGGTCGACGCGCCCGTCCTGCTCGTCAACACCCCGATGCGGGACCGCGTCGCCGCCCTCGACACCTCCGCGCACGTGCTGGTCGTGGACGACGACCCGGAGACCGCCGCGCAGCCCGCCACCGCCCCGGACGTCGCGTGCCATCCCGAGCAGCTCGCCTGCGTGCTGTTCACCTCCGGCTCGACCGGTGTGCCGAAGGGCGTCATGCTCCGCCACCGCGACGCGGTCAGCCTCGCCACCGACGGCGAGCTGCGCGGCGGCGGCCACGACCGGGTGCTGTTCCACTCGCCGCACGCCTTCGACGCGCACATCTACGAGATCTGGACGCCGCTGCTGCACGGCGGCGCCACCGCCGTCGCGCCGCCCGGCCACCTGACCGGCGAGGCGATCGAGGAGCTGGTCCGCGCGCACGGCGTCACCGGCCTGTTCCTCACCACCACGCTGTTCAACCTGGTCGCCGACGAGCGGCCGCGGGCGTTCGCGGGGCTGCGCGAGGTCCTCACCGGCGGCGAGGCGGGCTCGACGGCCGCGATCCGCAAGGTCCTCGCCGCCTGCCCGGACACCGAGGTCGGCAACGTCTACGGCCCCACCGAGGCGACCACCTACACCACCGTCGACCGGCAGCGGGCGCGGCTCGCCGAGCCGTCGGAGCGGACCGCGCTCCTCGGCCGGCCCATGGACGACCGGCGCGTGTACGTCCTCGACCGGGGGCTGCGGCCCGTCCCGCCCGGCGTGGTCGGCGAGGCCTACATCGCGGGCGCCGGGCTCGGCCGCGGCTACCTGCGGCGCGCGTCCCTCACCGGGGAGCGGTTCGTGCCCGACCCGTTCGGGCCGCCCGGGTCCCGCATGTACCGGACGGGCGACCTCGTCCGGCACCGCCCCGACGGCACCCTCGAGTACGTCGACCGGGCCGACTTCCAGGTGAAGGTCCGCGGGTTCCGGATCGAGCTGGGCGAGATCGAGGCCGCCCTCACCGCGCACCCGGACGTCGCGAACGCCGCCATCGTCGCCCGCGAGGACGCCCCCGGCGTCAAGACCATCGTCGCCTACGTCATCGCCCCGGAGACGGAGGGGCTGAAGGAGTTCGTCGCGGAGCGGCTGCCGGAGTACATGGTGCCCGCCGCGTTCGTCCGGCTCGACACCTTCCCGGTCGGCCCGAACGGCAAGCTCGACCGGCGCGCCCTGCCCGCCCCCGACTACGCCGGGGCCGCCGCCGGACGCGACCCCGCCACGCCCGAGGAGGAGGCGCTCTGCGGGATCGTCGCGGACGTCCTCGGCCTCGACCGGGTCGGCGCCGACGCCAGCTTCTTCGACCTCGGCGGCGACAGCATCGCCGCGCTGAAGCTCGTCACCCGCGCCCGGCAGGCCGGGATCGAGCTGACCCCCCGCGACGTGTTCACCCACCAGACCGTCGAGGCGCTCGTCCACGCCGGCGAGCCCGAGGACCGGCTCGGCTTCGAGATGCTGCTGCCGATCCGCACCACCGGGACCCGGCCGCCGGTCTTCTTCGTCCACCCCGCCGGCGGGCTGGCCTGGAGCTACCTGCAGTTCCAGCGCCACCTCGGCCCCGACCAGCCGATCTACGGGCTGCAGGGGAGCGCGTTCACCCGGGAGGACCTGCCCGGCTCCGTCGAGGAGATGGCGCAGGACTACCTGGAGCAGATCCGCACCGTGCAGCCGTCCGGGCCGTACCACCTGGCGGGCTGGTCGCTCGGCGGCCTCATCGCCTACGAGATGGCCGTCCGGCTCCAGGCGGCAGGGGAGCGCGTCGGGCTGCTCGCGCTCATCGACGCCTACCACACCCAGGACCTGGAGTCGGAGAAGCGGGAGATCCTGCCCGAGCTGCTGGAGTCCATCGGGATCGACGCGAGGATGGTCGCCGACGACGGCAACCCCGACATGGCCCAGATCATGGCGGTGCTCGCCGAACGCGACGACGCCCTCGCCACCCTCCGCGAGGAGGACCTCGTCAACGTCTACCGCAACTACGAGAACGGGCTCCACCAGGCCGAGCGGTACCGGCCCGGCCGGTTCCGCGGCGACGTCGTCTTCTTCACCGCCCTCCAGGGCCGCACCGCGGACTCGCCGACCGGGCCGTCCAACTGGGGGCCGCTCGTCGAGGGGCAGATCGAGGACTACCCCCTGGACGTCGAGCACCACTTCCTGCTGGAGCCGGCACCGGCCGCCGAGATGGGCGCGGTCCTCGCCGCCCGGCTCGACAAACTGCATGTCAACGACCCGACGCTCGGGAAGCAGTGAAAGGGATACCGATGACGAACCCCTTCGAGGACGCCGACGGCACGTACGTGGTCCTCGTCAACGACGAGGGCCAGCACTCCCTGTGGCCGTCGTTCGCCGAGGTCCCCGCCGGGTGGACGGTCGCCAAGGCCGAGGACACCCGGCAGGCCTGCCTGGACCACATCGAGCGGAACTGGACCGACATGCGGCCGAAGAGCCTCATCGAGGCCATGGGTGAGTGACCTGGCGGCGGGGGGCGCCCACCTGGAGATCCCCGCGGTCACCGAGTGGGCGATGGAGATGCTCGACGCCGCCGACCTGCGGCCCGCGCCGCTGCCCGGCGTCGAGATGGCCTTCACCCTGGCGGGGGTGCCGTCCGCGGACGTCAACCGGGCCCTGTACGCGATGGTCGGCGCCCGCGTCTGCTGGACGGACCGCTTCCCCTGGACCCACGCCGACTGGCGCGCCTGGGTGGAGCGCCCCGAGCTGTCCACCTGGCTGGTGATGGCGGAGGGAACGATCGCCGGGTTCTTCGAGCTGGAGGCCCAGCCGGGCGGCGACACCGAGATCCACCTCGTCGGGCTGACCCCCGCGTTCGTCGGCCGCGGCTACGGCGGCCACCTGGTCGAGCAGTGCACCCGGCGGGCGTGGCAGCGCGGCGGGCTGTGGGCGCGCGGCAGCGGCCCCGCCTCGCGGGTCTGGCTGCGCACCAGTACGCTCGATCATCCGAACGCGATGGCCAACTACCGGCGCCGCGGCTTCAAGGTGGCGGCGGAGACGACCGCGCCCAAGCTGGTCCCGGACCCGCGGGTCGCGCCGTGGCCGCTGCCGCACGACCCCCGCGCCGCGTCCCGCCGGCACGAGGAGGAGGAGCTGATCACGTGAGCTGGTTCCGCTGCCCGGAGACCCGGCCGTGGGCGTCGATGCGGCTGTTCTGCCTGCCGCACGCGGGCGGTTCCGCGGTGTTCTACCGGCCCTGGGCCAAGGCGGTCAGCCCGGCGGTCGAGGTGCAGGCCGTCCAGTACCCGGGCCGCGCCGACCGGTTGGCGGACGCGCTGGTCACCGACCCGCACCAGCTCGCCCGGCTCGTCGCCGGCGCGATGGCGCCGCTGATGGACCGCCCGGCGGCGCTGTTCGGGCACAGCATGGGCGCCGTGCTGGCCTACGAGGTGGCGCGGCTGCTGCAGGAGCGCGGCACCCCGCCGGTGCACGTCTTCGCCTCCGGCGCCCGTCCCCCGCACGACCGCCCCGACGAGCGGGTGGCGGAAAGGGACGACGACGGCGTGGTCGAGGCGATGCTGGAGCTCGGCGGCACCGACGGCGAGGCGATGCAGGACCCGGAGCTGCGCGAGCTCGTCCTGCCGTACGTCCGCAACGACTTCGCGCTGATCGAGTCCTACGCGCACCGGGACGGGACGCGGCTGACCGTCCCGGTCACCGCGATCATCGGGGACGCCGACCCGCACGTCACCGAGGCGCAGGCCAAGGGCTGGGCGCAGGTCACCGGCGGCCGTTTCGCGCTGACGGTCCTGCCCGGCGGCCACTTCTACCTGACCGACCGGCAACCGCAGGTCATCGCCGAGATCCACCGCACCCTCGAAGTCCCCGCCCCTCCTCGTTGAGTTGCGGCGAGTCGTCGTTATGAGGCGCCTCATAACGACGACTCGCCGCAAGTGAACGGGGTTCGGCTGGGCTGCTAGTAGACGGACACGCCGAAGGCGCTCAGCGCCTCGGTGACGGGCTGGAAGAACGTGGTCCCTCCGGAGCTGCAGTTCCCGCTGCCGCCGGAGGTCAGCCCGAGCGCGCTGGACCCGGCGAACAGCGAGCCGCCGCTGTCGCCCGGCTCGGCGCACACCGTGGTGCGGATCAGGCCGCTGACGCTGCCCTCCTGGTAGTTCACCGTCTGGTTGAGGGCGGTGACGCGCCCGCTGTGGACGCCGGTGGTGCTGCCGCTGCGGTACACGGTCTGCCCGACCGTGGCGTTCGCGGCGCCGGTGATGTCGCGGGTGCCGCTGCTGTAGAGGCTGACGGACCCCTGCGTGTCGGCGGGCGTGGAGGAGTACTGGACGAGGCCGTAGTCGTTGCCCGGGAAGCTGCTGCCGACCGTGCGGCCGAGCGTGCGTCCGGACGAGTCCGTCCAGCTGGAGCCGATGTTCGTGCAGTGCCCGGCGGTGAGGAAGTAGTAGGTGCTCCCGCGCCGGACGTTGAAGCCGAGCGAGCAGCGGGCGCCGCCGGTGTAGATGGCCTCGCCGCCGCGGGTGAACGTGCGGAACGTCCCGGCGACGCGCTCGGTGCGGACGGCCGCGCCCTGCTTGGCGGCGGCCGTCTTCACCTTCTTGAGCGCGGTGCCCTTGACCGTGCTGTCCATGGTGAGGACGACCTGGTCGGTGGCGGGGTCGGCGGCCCAGGCGGTCCCGGGGACGGTCGCGTCGCGCTTGAGCGCGGCCATGACCTTCTTCAGGTCGCCGCCGTCGCGGGCGACGGTCTTCGGCACGGCGCCGGCGGCGCGGACGGCCCGCGCGGACGCGGCGTCGGCCACCGTGACGATCAGCGTGCCTCCCTTCAGGTAGGAGCCGGCGGTGCGGGAGCCGAGCCGCTGCGCGAGCGCCGAGGCGACCGCGTCCTGCCGGGCCGCGGCCGCGGTGCCGGTGGTCGACGCGTGCGCCGCGGGTCCGCCGGCGAGGGCGGACGCCAGCAGCCCGGTCGCCGTCAGGGCGGCGGCGCCGCCGATGCGTGCGTGACGGAGCTTCACTGTGCCTCCAGGGGGGAGCGGGCGCACCCGAGTGGTGCGCCGGAGGTCACCGCACATGGTGGAAGAAGCCCCATCGGGGACGAAAGGGAAGAAAGTGCCTAAGCGCCGGTGAACGGATTGTCACAATGGGTACGGGCGCCCGGTCGCGGGGCGGGGAGGCGCCGGCGGGCATGCGAAACGGGCCGGGGCGCACCGGCCGCGACTGGACGCGGCGTCCAATGGGCCTCCCGGCCGCGCGGTCCGCGTCGTACAGTCGAGGCGACGGGGGACCGGACGTACGACGCGGATCCCCCCGTCCCCGGTTCCCCGGCACGGGAGTGCCCATGGGCGTCGAGATCCGGGTGGAAGGGCTGCGCAAGTCGTTCGGGCGGCAGGTCATCTGGGAGGACGTGTCGTTCACCGTCCCGGCGGGCGAGATCTCCGCGCTGCTCGGGCCGTCCGGCACAGGCAAGTCGGTGTTCCTGAAGAACCTCGTCGGGCTGCTGCGCCCCGACCGCGGCCACGTCTACGTCGGCGGCGGCGACGTCCCGCGGCTGGCGGAGAACCGGCTGTACGAGATGCGCCGCCACTTCGGCGTGCTGTTCCAGGACGGTGCCCTGTTCGGCTCCATGAACGTCTTCGACAACATCGCCTTCCCGCTGCGCGAGCACACCAGGAAGGGCGAGTCGGAGATCCGCCGGATCGTGCTGGAGAAGATGGACATGGTGGGCCTCGCCGGCTCCGAGCACAAGCTGCCCGGCGAGATCTCCGGCGGCATGAAGAAGCGCGCCGGGCTCGCCCGCGCGCTCGTCCTGGACCCCGACATCATCCTGGCCGACGAGCCGGACTCCGGCCTCGACCCCGTCCGCACCGCCTACCTCAACCAGCTGTTCGTCGACCTCAACGCCGAGATGGGCGCGACGTTCCTGATCGTCACGCACGACATCGGCACCGCACGCGTGCTGCCCGACAACCTCGGCCTGCTGTTCCGCCGCGGGCTGGTGATGTTCGGCCCGCGCGAGATGGTGCTGTCGAGCACGCACCCGGCGGTCAACCAGTTCTTCAACGCCCGCCGCGAGGGCCCGATCGGGATGGCGGAGGAGAAGGACCTGGCGGACGTGGCGAACGAGGCGCAGGCGCCGCTGGCGATGCCCGGGCCGATCCCGCCGCAGCTCATGCCGAGCGACGGCAGCGTGCGGCCCTCGATGCGCCGCCCGGGCGCCTGGCTCCGCGAGCACGGCGTGACGCCGCCGCCCGGGTCGTTCATCGACGGCCAGGGCAACGACTGGAGGGCGGAGTGGGAGGAGCTGACGGCGGCCCGCCGCCGCCCGGAGTGACGCGGGGGACGCGAGAGCCGCGGGTGACAGCGGACGGTGTGGCCGGGAGAATGGTCCGGTGACATTGCTTCTGTCCCGTTCGGACTTGGAATCGCTGCTCGTGCCCGCCGAGTGCCTCGGCGCGCTGCGCCGTGGCTTCACCGCCGCCGAGACGGAGGCCGTCGCGCGCCGCGTGGTGGCCAAGGTGCCCGGCCAGGGCACCGCCACGGCGCTGCTGCCGGGGGTGGTGGAGGACGTGCCCGCCTACACGGTGAAGGTGAACGCCAAGTTCCCGGGGTCGCGGCCCGCGCTGCGCGGGGTGGTGTGCCTGCACGACATCGCCACCGGCGAGCTGCTCGCGCTGCTGGACTCGGCCACCGTCACCGCGTGGCGCACCGGCCTCGCCGCCGCGCTCGGCACGCACGCGCTCGCCCGCTCCGCCGCCGACACGGTCGCGGTCATCGGCGCCGGAGTGCAGGCCGAGCTGGTGATGCGGGGCCTGGCGGAGCTGCGCCCGCTGCGCGGGCTGACGGTGTGCGACCTGGACGCGGAACGCGCCGCCGCGTTCGCCGGACGGCACGGCGAGCGGCTCGGCGTGCGGGCGTCGGTCGCGGCCGATCCGCGCGACGCCGTCCGCGGCGCCGGGATCGTCGTCGTCGCGACCTGGGCGCGCCGCCCGCTGCTGCACGCCGCCGACATCGCGCCGGGCACCCACGTCACCTCGCTCGGCGCCGACGAGCCCGGCAAGTCCGAGCTGGGCGCCGACCTGCTGGAGGGCGCCCGCGTGGTGGTCGACGACGTGCCGCTCGCGGTCGAGATGGGCGTGCTCGCGGGCGCCGGCCTGGACGTCAAGCACGCCGCCGGGACGCTGCGCGACCTGCTGCTCGGCGAGGTGCCGGGCCGGGTGAAGGAGGGCGAGGTCACTGTGTACGCGCCGGTCGGCCTGCCCTGGCAGGACCTCGCGCTGGGCTGGGCAGCCTACCGGGCCGCCCGCGCGTCCGGAACCGGCCGGGAAATGGACTTCCTGGAGTGAGACTCCGCATTTCGCGGAATACCCGACGTCGTGGTTTGTGGGAATCCATCGTATCTTTACGACGCTATGCAGAATAGTGTTAACTTCACTGGGTATGCGCTGCCCCTGACCGCGTCCTGTCAAGGCGATGCCGGCTGCCTCGGGAGTCGAAAATGATTCGGGTTCTGCTCGCCGAAGGGGCGCAGCTGCTCCGCGGCGGACTCGTCGCCTTGTTCGAGAGCCTGCCGGACCTGGAGGTCGTCGCCGCGGTCGACCGCGGCGAGCAGGCGCTGCGGGCGGCCCGCCGGTGCCGCCCCGACGTCGCGCTGATCGACGTCGGGCTGCCCGGCCTGGACGGCTTCTCCGCGGCGTGCGCGCTCAAGGAGACCGTCCCGCAGTGCCGCACCGTCCTCATGGCGGGCCGCTGCCGGACCGGTGACCTGCGCCGCGCGGTGGCCGCGGGCGCGGCCGGCCTGGTGCTGAAGGACACCTCGCCCGGCGAGCTGGCCGACGCCCTGCGCCGCGCCGCCTCCGGCGCCCGCGTCATCGACCCCGAGATGGCCTTCACCGAGCTCGGCTCGGCGCGCGGCCCGCTCACCGAACGCGAGATCGAGGTGCTGGCGCTCGCCTCACGCGGCGCCACCGCCGCCCAGATCGCCGAGGACCTCGTCCTGACGATCGGCACGGTCCGCAACCACCTGTCCCGCATCAACCGCAAGATCGGCGCCCGGAACCGGGTCCACGCCATCCGCATCGCCGAGGACGCCGGATGGCTGTGACCCCGCCGGCGGCCCGGGCGGGGGCGCCCCGGCCTCCCAGCGTCCGGCCAGGTCCCGGTAGAGCGGCGACACCTCCGGCAGCCCGGCGTGCGTCCCGACCAGCGCGCGCGTCCCGTCCAGCACCAGCACCCTGCGCGCACGCGCCGCCGACGCGATCCGGTGCGCGATGACGATCAGCGTGCCGCCGCGCGCGGCGAACGCCGCCTCCGCCCGCGCCTCCGCCGCCGCGTCCAGCCGGCTGGACGCCTCGTCCAGGATCACCACCGGCGCGGGCGACAGGTAGGCGCGGCACAGGGCGAGCAGCTGGCCCTGACCCTCGGTCAGCGCCGCCGGGTCCAGCACCGCGCCGAGCCCGCCGAGGTCACGGACGAGCCGTCCCGCGCCGACCGCGTCCACCGCCCGGCAGACCTCCGGCACGTCCGCCTCCGGTGTGAAATAGGTCAGGTTCTCCCGGACCGTACCGGAGAAAAGGTAGGCCTCCTGCGGAATGAGCGCACGTTTCCGTGGGTCGCCCGCCGCCGCGCCTTCCACGAGCACTTCTCCGCCGGCCGGCGAGAGCGTTCCGGCGATCAAAGCGGCGAGCGTCGATTTGCCGATGCCGCTGGGCCCCACCACCGCCAGGTGATCGCCGTGCGGAATGGTCAGATCGAGCTCGCTGATCACTTCGCGGCCATTTCCGTAGGCGAACGTGACCTTTCGCAGCTCGACGGCGGGCGCGCCCGCGGCGGCGGCCCGTTCCGCTCGCGCGGGCGGGGCCGGGCCGAGCGCTCCGGTCTCCTCGATGCGGCCGAGGGTGACGGCGAGCCGCAGCCCGCTGCTCCCCATGCCCTGCACCAGCGTCCGCAGCGCCGGCTGCAGCCCGTGCATCACGTAGGTGAGCGCCCCGATCACGGTGCCGGCCGTGGCGCCGCGCCGCATCAGCCACGGCGACGCCGCCAGCACGACCAGCACCGGCCCCCAGCCGCTCACCGCGAGCGCCAGCGCCCGGACCGCCGCGAACCGCGCGACCGCGTTCCCGGCCGCGGCCTGCCGTTCCACCGCGTCCGCCAGCGCGTCCCGCACCAGGTCCTCCGCGCCGCACGCCGACACGTCCCGCAGCCCGCCGGCCAGTGCCGCGGTCCGCTCGGCGATCGCCTCCTCACCGACGACCAGGTCGCGCTGCCGGACGGCCGCCGCCCCGAACGCCGCCCAGAACAGCGCGAGCCCCAGCAGCAGCGGCGGCAGCACCAGCCCCGCGACCTCCGGCATCAGCGTCAGCAGCCCGAGCAGCGCCGCCGCGGCCGAGAACGCGAATCCGCGGGCGGTGATCAGCAGCCCCCCGAGCGTGTCCCGGACGATCTCCACCTGGTGGGTGAGCCGCGCCACCGCGCCGGTGTCGGCCGTCCCTCCCATCGACCGCCGCAGCGCCCCCCGGACGACCCGCCGGACGAGGTCGTCCCGGAACGGCTCGACGAGCGCCGCCAGCGCCCCGTACAGCCGCCGGCTCCCGAACGACCCGATCAGGGCGGCCGCCGCCAGGACCGCCAGCCACACCGCCGCGTCCCGGACCCGGCCGCCCCGGAAGGCGTCGGTGGCCCGCCCGACCGCCGCTCCCAGAACCGCCGTCGGCACCGCCTCGACCACCGACCACCCGAGCCCGGCCGCGACCGCCCGCGGATGCGCCCGGACGACCCCGGCTGCGGCCCGCCGGACGGTCCGCGCCGCCTTGCCGCGCTCGCTCGCGCGCGGGCCGGTCACGGGTCGCCCGCTTCCGGAGCGGCGAAGACGGCACGGTACGCCGGGTCGCGCCACAGCGTCCGGTGCGTGCCGGTGGCGCGGACACGGCCGCCGTCCAACCAGACGACCAGGTCGGCGCGGGCGGCGGTGGTGGCGCGGTGCGCGATGAGCAGGCGGGTGCGGCCGGCGAACCGGTCCAGCAGCGCGTCGGTGATCTGGAGTTCGGTGACGGTGTCGAGGCTGGAGGTGGCGTCGTCCAGGACGAGGACGCGCCCGGCGTGCGCGAAGGCGCGGGCGAGGCCCATCCGCTGCAGCTCGCCGCCCGACATCGGCGCGTCCGCGAGCGCGGTGGCGTAGCCGTGCGGGAGGCGGCGGATGAACGCGTCGGCCTGCGCGGCGCGCGCCGACTCCCGCAGCCACGAGGCGGGCGGACGCGCGGGCCCGAACGCCAGGGCGTCCTCGACGGTCGCGCCGAACAGCGCGGGCCGGGCGAACGCGTACCCGATCTCGCGGCGCAGGGACGTCCGGGAGAGGCGGGGGAGGGGCACGCCGTCCAGCAGCACCTCGCCCTCATCGGGGTCGGCGAGCCGTCCGGCGAGCGCCGCGAGCAGCGATTTGCCGGATCCGGACCGGCCGACGACCGCGACGGCGCGCCCGGCCGGAACGGTGAGGTCCACGCCCGTCAGGACGCCGTCCGCGTGGACGTGCCGGAACTCCAGCAGCCCGGGCCCTGGTGGCGCGGTGGCGGTCCCGTGCAAGCGGGCGGGGACGGCGAGGATCCCGGCGGCGCGGCGGGCGCCCGCGCGGGCGCGGCCCAGCCGCAGCACCTGCGTCAGCACGGGCCCGAACCCGGCGGCGAGGCCCGCGTACTGGACGGTCGCGACGAGTTCACCGGGCGTGATCCGTCCCGCCGCCAGTTCCGTCCCGGCGACCGCGACGGCCGCGACCTGCAAAAGCAGCAGCGTGAGCAGGCCGCGCGCGGCGATCGTGCCCTGCACCCGCCAGGTCGTCTCGCCTTCCGCGCGCAGGGCCGGCAGCGGTGCGAGGACGCGTTCGGCCTCGCGTTCGGCGGTTCCCGCGGCGGCGATCGTGCGGGCGCCGGTGAGCGCCTCGGCGAGACGTCCGGCGATCGTCCCCTGGACGTCGAGGTAGCGGTGCGCCGAGGCGGTGATGTCGCGGACGAACATCCGCAGCAGCAGCGCGATCGCGGGCAGTGCGACCGCGATCGCGGCGGCGGCCCGCCAGTCGATGAGCAGCAGCGCGGCCAGGGCCCCGGCGGACGGCAGCAGCCCGGCGCCCGCCTCGATCAGCGCGGCGGCGGCCGTCCCGGCGGCGGCCTGCCCGCCGACCACGCGCGCCGCCGCGTCGCCGGGTTGCATGCGCAACGCGGGACCGGC
>NZ_BAAAMR010000165.1:0-16032 GCF_039529375.1 Actinomadura napierensis | reverse complement strand
CGGCCGCGGCGCAGGCCGCCGAGGCCGCCGCGGACCCCGCCGACCCCGGCGACCAGGTCGACCTCGCCGCGCCGCTCGCGCTCGCGCAGCGGCTCGGCGACCTCGGCTGGGCCCGCTGGGACCTGGCCACCGGCGAGGCCCGCTGGTCCGCCCGGCTGTACGAGCTGTTCGGGCGGGACCACGCGGCCGGGCCGCCGCCGCTCGACCGGCTCACCGACCACGTCGTCCCCGCCGACCTGCCGCACGCCGAGCACCTCATGCGCACCCTGCTCGCCCGGCGCGAGCCCGCCGACGTGGAGCTGCGCGTCCGCGCCGGGGACACCGTCCGGCACCTGCGGGTGATGGCCGAGCCCGTCTTGGACGCGGACGGCGAGCCGGCCGCGCTCCATGTCGTCTTCCAGGACGCCTCACCGCGGCACCGCGACGAACTGATGGCCGCGACCTACCTGCAGCTGGCGCGCCGGCGCCGCCGCGTCGCCGAGGATCGGCACACCGCCGTGGAGATCCAGCGGGCCCTGCTGCCGCTGCCTCGCGGCTCCCGCGAGCTGCCCGGGCTGCGCGCCGCCGTCCGCTACCTGCCCGCGTGCAGCGAGACGCGGGTCGGCGGCGACTGGTACGAGGCGACCGCGCTGTCGGGGGACGAGGTGTTCCTGGCGATCGGCGACGTGTCCGGGCACGGGCCGCCCGCCGCGGCCGCGATGGCGCGGGTCCGGGGCGCCCTCAGCGGCCTGGCGTGCACCGGCGCGCCCCCCGACCGGCTGCTGGAGTCGCTGAACCGGATGCTGCTGAACCGGATGCCGCTGGAGGCTCCGGCGCGCGGGCGGGACCGGCCGCTGACCGCGGGCGCCGTCGCCGCCCGCTACGAGCCGGGCCCTCGCGTGCTGACCTGGGCGCGGGCCGGGCACCCGCCGCCGCTGCTGCTGCGCGACGGCGCCGCGGAGCTGCTGGAGGCGCCCGAGGGCGTGCTGCTCGGCGCGCTCGACGCCCCGGACCTGGAGTCGGTCATCACCCGGCTGCACCGCGGCGACCTGCTGCTGTTCTACACCGACGGCCTCGTGGAGCGCCGCGACCGCGACCTCGCCGACGGGTTCCGGATGCTGCTCGCCGCCGCCCGGGAGCGGCCGGGCGCCGGGCCCGACGCGGTCATCGACCACGTGCTGCGCTCGCTCGGCGCCGCCAATCCCGACGACGACACCTGCGTGCTCGCCGTCCAGGTCGTCTGACGTGTCACGGCGGGGATGTCGGGGCCGCGTGGGAGCATGAGCCCATGAGCGGGCTGATGCTGCTGGACACGCCGTCGTTGTACTTCCGCGCCTTCTACGGGGTGCCCGAGTCGGTGACGGCGCCGGACGGGACGCCGGTGAACGCCGTCCGCGGGCTGATCGACATGATCGCCCGGCTCGTCCAGGACCGCTCCCCCGACCGCCTCGTCTGCTGCATGGACGCCGACTGGCGGCCGGCGTTCCGGGTCGAGGCGCTCCCGTCCTACAAGGCGCACCGGGTCGCCGACGACGGCGGCGACCAGACCCCCGACGCGCTGGAGGCGCAGCTGCCGGTCATCGACGAGGTGCTGGACGCGGTCGGGCTCGCCCGCGTCGGCGTCGCGGGCTACGAGGCCGACGACGTCATCGGCACCCTCGCGGTGCGGGGCGCGGCAGACGGCCCGGTCGACATCGTCACCGGCGACCGCGACCTGTTCCAGCTCGTCGACGACACCAGCCCGGTGTCGGTGCTGTACACCGCGCGCGGCATCCGGAACCTGCAGGTGATGGACGAGGCGGAGGTGGCGGCCAAGTACGGCATCCCCGGCCGCGGCTACGGCGACTACGCGACGCTGCGCGGCGACCCCAGCGACGGGCTGCCGGGCGTGCCGGGCGTCGGCGACAAGACCGCCGCCGCGCTGATCACCCGGTTCGGGTCGGTCGACGGCATCCTGGCGGCGCTGGACGCGGGGATCACCGACGGGTTCCCGGCGGGCGCCCGCAAGCGGATGGAGGCGGCGCGGGAGTACCTCGCGTCCGCCGAGACGGTGGTCCGGGTCGTCACCGACATCGACGCGCCGGAACTGGCGAAGCTGGACGACCGGCTGCCCTCCGAGCCGCGGGACGCCGAGGCCCTGGTGGAGCTGGCCGACACCTGGAACCTCTCCAGCCCCGTCAACCGGCTGTTGAACGCCCTCGCCCGCTAGCCCCCGGCGGGGCCGGGAGCACCCTCGGGTCTCGGCGCGGAGAAATCTCGGCTGCAATTTTCCCCGAAAGTGTCAGAAGACGCAGACGCGGCGTGTCCGGGCGCGCAGCATATGGCTCAATGAGGGGTTCTCCTAGGGACATGCGGAGAGCACGCACGCCGCCGCGGGACGGGCGATGACGGCCGTCGACCGGGCACCGGGTCCGGCCGCGGCGGCCGCACGAGCGGACCGGTATCCGCGGCACTGGGCCTCACCGCCCCACTCCCCCCATCTGCCGCGGATACCGGTTCACCGGCCGGCGCGCAGCAGCGCGCGCCGGCGGACCGTCCCGACCCGTGAGCCCGGCGGGGCTCGGAAAGCCGGCACCCCGTGAACACCAGGACCCCACCGCGCGGCGGCATCGCCGCACCCTCCCCGGCCGGCCGCGGCGACGGCTTCTGGCCCGAGCTGGACCCGGCGCAGCGCGCCGCCCTCGAGGCGGCGGCGCGGCCGCGCAACTACCCGGCGCGGGCCCCGCTGTGCTACCAGGGCGAGGACTCCGACCACATCATCGTCATCCGGTCCGGCTGGGCGAAGGCGACGTCGTCCACGCCGGACGGCCACGAGGTCGTGCTGGCCGTGCGCGGCCCCGGCGACCTGGTGTGCGAGAGCGCGGTGCTCGGCAGCCGGCAGCGGTCGGCGACCGTGACGGCGCTGACCGCCGTCCGCGCGCTGGTGGTGCCGGCGGCCCGGTTCACCGCGTTCCTGGACGCCCATCCCGGCGTGTGGCTGCTGGTCAGCGGCACGTTCGTGCGCCGGCTGGACGACGCGGACCGGCGGGTGCAGGCGAACGTGTCCGCGCAGGGGCCGCGGCGGCTGGCGATGCTGCTGTCGCATCTGGCCGATCTGTCGGCGCGGTACTCCCCGCCCGCCGCGGACGGCTCGGTCGACATCGGGCCGCCGCTGTCGCAGGAGGAGCTGGGCAGCTGGATGGACGCCTCCCGCGAGACCGTCGCCCGCGCCCTCGCGGTGCTGCGCCGCGCGGGCCTGGTGCGGACGGGCCGCCGGAAGATCACGGTGGTGGCCCCGGACGCCCTGCGCGGGTTCGCGCGGGAGATCGGCGAATGACGCGGCCCGATGCCTTTACATTGTAGATTTCTTAGTGGGACGCGCACCGCCACCGCGATGCGAGGGCGATCAGCGGCGCCGGCGGCGGCGCGTGTAGTGGCGCCAGTCCGTGCCGGTGCCGACGCCGGCGAAGTGCAGCGAGAGCAGCAGCAGGCCGAGGACGGTCAGCGTCCCGTTGTTGATGGCGTCCGACGACACGTCGGCCAGGTCGAACAGCAGGGCGAGCGCGAAGACGATGGCGGCGACGATCGCGAGCATGGCGGCCTCCGGTGGGGGTCGGGGAGCGCCGGGCGCCCCGCGGGTACCGGCCCGATCACCGTTCGCGCGCCCGTGAAACCGCTTTCCCTTTTCGGACGTCCGGATCAGCCGCCGGTGTCGCGTCCTGAATCCGGTCCGGCTGCGATTCCGGGGTAGATCCGCATCGCGTTGCCGCCGAGGACGAGGGACACGGTCTCCTCGTCCAGGCCGAGGCCGGCGATGGCCCGGGCGTTGCGGGCGATGCCGGGGACACCGGGCCAGTCGGTGCCGAAGACGAACTTGCGCGCCAGCCGTTTCAGGTCGTACCGGGCGTAGTACTCGGGGAGGCGGCGGGGCGGCAGCCCCGACAGCTCGATCCAGACCTCCTCGCGGGACAGCGCGAGGAACGCGGCGGCGTCGTACCACCAGCCGCGGCCGCCGTGCGCGAGCACGAACGTCAGGCCCGGGAAGTGGCGGAGCACGTCGTCGATCGGCGTGGGGTCGGCGTACCGGTTGGCCGAGCCGGGGAACGAGCTGGTGCCGCAGTGCACGACGACCGGGACGCCCGCGTCCCGGCACACCGCGTAGGCCGGGTACAGGTCGGGGTCGGCGACGCTGAACCCGCCGTGCACCGGATGCAGCTTGAGCGCGACGGCGCCGAAGCCGAGCTGGCGCTCCAGCTCGGCGTCGATCGGGTAGTGCAGGTGCGGGTTGAGGTTGGCGATCGGCTTGAAGCGGCGCGGGTTGTGCTTGAGCAGCGGCACCAGGTCCTCGATGGGCTGGTAGCCGGTGGTCTTGGGGCTGTACTCGCACAGCAACAGCGCGACGTCCACGCCCTCGGCCTCGAAGTAGGCGTCGACGCGTGCGGGGACGAGGGCGCCGGAGTCGTCGTAGAGGTCCTGCCAGGGGTGCGCGGAGCCGAACTCCTCGGCCCACTGCCGCCATGCCGGGGGCAGGGTCGGCAGCCGCGCGGTGTGGACGTGGGCGTCGATGAGCGGCCGTCCGTCGAGCATGTGCGCCTCCCCGCGTCAGTCCCGGATCAGCTCGAGCTCGGCGGCGTAGCGGCGGCCGTTGGCGACGTACATCGCGACGGCCTCGGCGTGCCACCCCTCGTCGATGCCGCCGGGCCTGGGCTTGGCCGGGACGCCGAGGGCGGTGTGCCCGGACGGGACGACGGCGCCCTCGGTGACGACGGCACCCGCCCCCACGACGGCGCCGGTCCCCACGCGGACGCGGTTGAGCACGACGGAACCGGACCCGATAAGGCAGCGGTCCTCGACGACGCAGCCCTCGAGGTGGGCGTTGTGGCCGACGACGCAGTCGGCGCCGATGACGGTCGGCCACTCCTCGGTCGTGTGCACGACGGTGGCGTCCTGCACGGACGTGCGGGCGCCGACGGTGATGGAGCCGTAGTCGCCGCGCAGCACGGCCCCGGGCCAGACGGTGGCGCCCTCGCCGAGCGTCACCGACCCGATGACGGTCGCGGCCGGATGGACGTACGCGGTCGGATGGATGTCGGGTTCCTGGTCACCCAGGGCGTAGACGGCCATGCGGCGGAGCCTACCGGCCGGTCCCGGCCGGGCCGCCGCCGAGGGCGCCCAAGATCGTCGAGACGAGCGCCTCCGCGGCCTGCGCGGCGTCCAGCCGGCCCTCGTCGACCTCCTGCGCGGCGGCGTGCATCAGCGAGTAGACCGCGGTGGCCTGCCAGCCGGGCGGCGCGGCGGCGGAGAACGCGCCCTCCTCGCGGCCCCGCCGCAGCAGGCGTTCGAGGCGGGCGAACACGGCGGCGTGCCGGTCGCGGACCCGTTCGGGGCCGAGCACCCGCAGCGCGACCACCAGGACCGTCCGCTGCCGGTCCAGGACCCGCCAGGACGAGCGGACGAGGCGCGCGAGGGCCTCGTCCGCCCGCCCGGCGTCGATGTCGACGGCGCCGAGGACGGCGTCGGCGTCGGCGAGCGACCGGTCGAACAGGGTGTCCACCAGCTCCTCCCGGGACGGGAAGTGCCCGTAGAGGGTGACCCGCCCGACCCCGGCCGCCTTGGCGATCTCGGTCATGCTGGCCGAGGGGTCGCGGCCGAGCCGGGCGAGCGCGGCGTCGAGGATGGCCTCGATGTTGCGCTCGGCGTCGGCGCGGCGGCGGGTCGCGGAGGTCATGGGGCCAGCGTAGAGGCTCGGCGGGCGCCGGCTCAGTGCGCGAAGACCGGGCCGTCGCCGGGCTCGGGCCGCCCGGACGGGACGAGGGCTAGCGCGAGGACCGCGACGGCGGCGGCGATCACACCGAACACCGTGAAGGCGGTGTGGAACCCGCCGGCCGTGCGCCCGCCGATGCTCGCGCCGGCGAGGGCGGTGGCGAGCGCGACACCGAGGGCGCCGCCGATCTCGTGGCCGGTGTTGACGACGCCGGAGGCCAGGCCCGCCTCCGCGTGGCCGATGCCGTTCATCGCGGTCGTGGTGGCGCACACGAATCCGGCGCCCACGCCGAGCGACAGCAGCACGAAGCCGGGCAGCACGTCCGGCCAGGCGTGGCCGCCGGCGGGGACTCCGGACAGCAGCAGCGCACCGGCCGCCGCGACCGCGAACCCGGCCGCGGCGACGGGCCGTCCGCCGATCCGGCCGACCAGGTGGGACGCGAGGTGCGCGCCCGTGATCGTGGCGACGGCGGCCGGCAGGAAGACCAGGCCCGTCTTCACCGCGGAGAAGTGCAGCAGGTTCTGCAGGTACTGCGAGCACAGGAAGAACCCCGACAGCAGCAGCACCGACGCCGAAACCATCAGCGCGTTGCCGGAGGCGATTGTCCGGCGCCGTAGCAGGCCGGGCGGGACCAGCGGCGTCCGCACGGTCCGCTCGATCAGCACGAAGGCGGCCGCGAGCAGGACGGCGGCCCCGATCGGGACGAGCGCCGACGCCGCGTCCCAGCCGTCCTCCCCCGCCTTGACCAGGCCGTAGATGAGCGCCGCGGCGGCGAGGGTGGCGGTGACCGCGCCGCCCGGGTCGAGCGGCCCGCGCACCGGCGGCACGGACGGGACGGTCCGCGGCACCAGGGCCAGCACGGCCAGCCCGACGGGGACGTTGACGAAGAACACCCATTCCCAGCCGGGTCCGCTGGTGAGCAGCCCGCCGACCAGCACGCCCACGGCCGCGCCGGTGCCGCCGATGGCCGCCCACACGCCGAGGGCGCGGTTGCGCTCGGGTCCGCGGAAGGTCGTGGTGACGATCGACAGCGCGGCCGGGGACAGCAGCGCGGCGCCGACGCCCTGCGCGGCGCGCCCGGCGATGAGCACTCCCCCGGTCCCGGCGAGGCCGGAGACCAGTGACGCGGTGGTGAACAGGGCGAGCCCGAGCAGGAGGGCGCGCCTGCGGCCGAGCGCGTCGGCGAGCCGCCCGCCGAGCAGCAGCAGGCCGCCGAAGCACAGCGAGTAGGCGGTGACGACCCAGGTCTGGCCGCCGCGGCCGAGCGCGAGGTCCGCGGCGATCGAGGGCAGTGCCACGTTCACCACGGTGATGTCGATGATCAGCATGAACTGGGCGACGCACAGCAGGGCGAGCGCCCGCCACCGGCGGGGGTCGGCGTGCGGCGCGCCTGGGTGCGCGCCGGGCGGGTGCGCCGAGGGGCTCGGGGCGTGGTCGTGCATGACGGCTCCCAACTCGAACACCATTGTTCGGGTTAGCGTACCGCTGGACACCGGGAAACTGAACACTAGTGTTCGAGTTATCGGCTCAGGCGTCGACCGACTCCTGCTCGTCCAGCCAGGACACGATGCCCTCCAGTGCCTCCCGGCAGCTTCCGCAGCCGGTGCCGGCCCGGGTCCGCCGGGAGACCTCGTCGGCGGTGCGGGCGCCGTCCTGCCAGCAGGCGCGGATCCGCCCCTTGCTGACGTTGTTGCAGTTGCAGACCGTCGCCGCGTCCGGCATCCGCACCGGCGAGGCGGCTTCCGGGGCCCCGCCGAGCCCGGGGAACAGCAGGTCCAGCCGCTCGGACGGCAGCGGCGAGGCCCGGTCGTAGAGCTGGGTGAGCGCCCCGGCGGCGGAGGTCTCGCCGAGCAGGATCGCGCCGATCAGCCGGCCGTCCCGGATCACCGCCTTCTTGTAGGTGCCGCGCGCCGCGTCGGTGAACCGGACGACCTCGACGCCGTCGTCCTCGTCGCCGAAGTGCGTCTCCCCCATCGACGCCAGCTCGATGCCGGCCGCCTTCAGCCGGGTGATCTGCCGGGCGCCGGTGAAGCGCGCCGCCGGGTCGGTGCCGGCCAGCAGCCCGGCCAGCACGCCCGCCTGCTCCCAGGCGGGCGCGACCAGCCCGTACACCTCGTCGCGGTGCTCGGAGCACTCCCCGATCGCGCGGACGGACGGGTCGGTGACCGAGCGCAGCTCGTCGTCCACGACGATCGCCCGGCCGACCGCGAGCCCGGCGTCGCGGGCCAGCGACACCTCGGGCCGCACCCCGCACGACAGGATGACCAGGTCGGTGTCGACGACCTCGCGGCCGCCGTCCGGCAGGGCCAGCTCGACGCCGGTGACCCTCCGGCCGGCGCCGGCGCCGGCGGTGCGCAGCCCGGCCACGTTCGCCTGCACGCGGGTGCCGATGCCGAGGCTCGCGAGGGTGCGCGCCAGCACCCGCCCGGCGGCGGGGTCGAGCTGGCGTTCCATCAGGTGCCCGGCCAGGTGCAGGACGGTCACCTCCAGGCCGCGGCCCATCAGCCCGCGCGCCGCCTCGATGCCGAGCAGCCCGCCGCCGACCACCACCGCGCGCTCCGCGGTCTCGGCCAGCTCGGAGATCCGCCGGCAGTCCTCCAGCGTGCGGAACACCAGCGCGCCGCCGGGCAGCCCGTCCTCCAGGCCGGGCATCGGCGGGATGAACGCGGTGCTGCCGGTGGCCAGCACCAGCGTGCCGTAGCGGGTGACGGTCCCGTCGGAGGCGTGCACGGCGCGCGCCTCCCGGTCGATGCGGACGACCTCGACGCCGAGCCTGGCGTCCACCCCGTGCGAGGCGTACCAGGCCGCGTCGACGAGGCTGATGTGGTCCGGCCTGGTCATCCCGGCGAGGACGTTCGACAGCAGCACCCGGTTGTAGGGCCGCTGCGTCTCCGCGCCGAACACCGTGACGGGCACGCCGGGGTCGCGGGAGCGCAGCTCGCTGACGAACCGGGCCCCGGCCATCCCGTTCCCGACGACGACGATCCGTTCCCGGTTCACTTGACCTCCAAGGGCAGCAGCACGGGCTTGATCTGCTCGCGCTCGACCTCGAACTCGATGCTCGGGTCGGGGGTCTGCGGCGCGTTGACGAACGAGACGAACCGGCGCATCCGGTCGGGGTCGGCGAGGGTGTCGCGCCATTCGTCGCTGTAGCCGGCGACGTGGCGCTCCATCGCGGCGTCGAGCTCGGCGCAGATGCCGAGCCGGTCGTCCACGATGACCTCGCGGAGGTAGTCGACGCCGCCGTCCAGCGCCTCCATCCAGCTCGCGGTGCGCTGCAGCCGGTCGGCGGTGCGGATGTAGAACATCAGGAACCGGTCGATGGTGCGGATCAGCTCCTCGTCGGACAGGTCGGAGGCGAACAGGTCGGCGTGCCGGGGCCGCATGCCGCCGTTGCCGGCGAGGTAGAGGTTCCAGCCGTTCTCGGTGGCGATGACGCCGAAGTCCTTGCTCTGCGCCTCCGCGCACTCGCGGGCGCAGCCCGACACCGCCGACTTCAGCTTGTGCGGGGCGCGCAGCCCCCGGTACCGCAGCTCCAGCTGGATCGCCATCGCGACCGAGTCCTGCACGCCGTACCGGCACCAGGTCGACCCGACGCACGACTTCACCGTGCGCAGCGCCTTGCCGTAGGCGTGCCCGGACTCGAACCCGGCGTCGACCAGGCGCTTCCAGATCTCCGGGAGCTGCTCGACCCGGGCCCCGAACAGGTCGATCCGCTGCCCGCCGGTGATCTTGGTGTAGAGGCCGAAGTCGCGCGCGACCTCGCCGATCACGATCAGCTTCTCCGGGGTGATCTCGCCGCCGGGGACGCGCGGGACGACCGAGTAGGTGCCGTTCTTCTGCAGGTTGGCCAGGAAGTGGTCGTTGGTGTCCTGCAGCGCGGCCTGCTCGCCCTCCAGGATGTGCCCGTTGCCGAGGCTGGCGAGGATGGAGGCGACGGCGGGCTTGCAGATGTCGCAGCCCCGGCCCTGGCCGTGCTCCTGGACGAGCTGGGTGAAGCTGGTGACCCGCCCGCCCCGGATGATGTCGAACAGCTCGGCGCGGCTGTAGTCGAAGTGCTCGCAGATCGCCTTGCTGACCTCGATGCCGGCGGCGGTCAGCTCGGCGTCCAGGATCCGCTTCACCAGCGGGACGCAGCTGCCGCAGCTCGTCCCCGCCTTCGTGCAGCCCTTCACCGCGGCCACCTCGGTGAGCGAGTCCGCCGCGATCGCGCCGCGGATCGTCTCGGCGGTCACGTTGTTGCAGGAGCAGATCACGGTGGCGCCCGGCAGGTCGCCGCCCGCGGCCTCCGTCCCGCCGAACAGCATCTGCTCGGGGGCGCCCGGCAGGCTCCCCCCGACGTAGGCGCGCAGCGTCCCGTACGACTCGGCGTCGCCGACCAGCACGCCGCCGAGCAGGGTCTTGGCGTCGTCGCTGACGATGAGCTTCTTGTAGACGCCCGCGACCGGGTCGGTGTAGGTCACGCCGAGCGCGCCCTGGTCGGGGCCGGCGAACGGGTCGCCGAAGCTGGCGACGTCCACGCCCATCAGCTTCAGCTTCGTCGACATGTCGGCCCCGTCGAACACCGCCGTGCTCGACGGGGACAGCAGCTGGTCGGCGACCACTTCCGCCATGGAGAAGCACGGCCCGACCAGCCCGTACACCATCCCGCCGACGAGCGCGCACTCGCCGATCGCCCAGATCGCCGGGTCCTCGGTGCGGCAGGTGGCGTCGACCACGATCCCGCCGCGCTCCCCCACCGGCAGCCCGCAGCCGCGGGCCAGCTCGTCGCGCGGCCGGATGCCCGCGGAGAACACCACGACCTCGGCGTCGATCCGCGCGCCGCCGGCGAGCGCGATGCCCTCCACGGCGCCGTCCGGGCCCGCCTCCAGCCGCTCCATCGGCGCGCCCGCGTGCACCGCCATGCCGAGGGCCTCGATGTGGCGGCGCAGCATCGCGCCGCCGCCCTCGTCCAGCTGGCGCGGCATCAGCCACGGCGCGACCTCGACCACGCCGCTGCGCAGGCCGAGGCCCTGGATCGCGCGGGCCGCCTCCAGGCCGAGCAGGCCGCCGCCGACCACGGCGCCGGTCGCCCGGCCCTGCGCGTACTCGCGGATGGCGTCCAGGTCGTCGATCGTGCGGTAGACGAACACGCCGGGCAGGTCGCGGCCCTCGACCGGCGGCACGAACGGCGCAGAGCCGGTGGCCAGCACCAGCGCGTCGTAGCCGACGGACCGCCCGGCGGAGGTGGTCACGGTGCGGGCGGCGCGGTCGACCGCGGTGACCCGCTCGCCGGTGACAACGGTGACCTCGCCGCCGTGCGGCGGGTAGGCGAGGTCGGCGCCCTCCAGGTGGGTGGTCAGCGCCACCCGGTCGTAGGCGGTGCGCGTCTCCTCGCCGATGACGGTGACCGTCCACGTCCCGGCGCCGTCGCGCTCGCGCAGGGCCTCCACCAGGCGGTGCGAGGCCGGTCCGTGGCCGACCACGACCAGGTGCATGTCCGGTTCGTTGCGAGCTTCCATGCCTTGATCCTCGGCAAGGCGTATTTCCCGTATGGGTCCCGGACATCACTCCCGCGTTAACTGGCGCTCACACCCCGCCGGGGGCGCGGCGGGGCCGCTGCAGGGCCGTCTGCGCACCGCCCGCGCGCCCCGTCGCGGGGCACAAACGCCGCCCGGCGGCGGTGGGCGCCCGCACAATTTTTTACTTTCCCGACTCGACGCATTCATTTCGTCGTCTTCATGGCGGACGATGTGCGGACCGGACACCCGTCCGGCCATCGGGGGCGAGGGAGTCGGGGACGACGAGGAGACGGCATTGCGCAACGTCATCGGCATGGTGCTCACCGGGTTGGGCGCGTTCCTTCTGATCATCGCCGTGCTGGTCCGCTTCTACGTCGCCCCGCGGCTGATCGCCGCGCCGACGGACGTCTACCAGGTCACCCGGCTGAAGGCGGAGAACGCCACCTACTTCGACGCCGGGCACCTCAAGCAGGTCACCGGCGCCACGGTCGTCGCCACCAACACCGTCCGCGGCGACGTGACGTCCTCGCAGGACGGCACCGCCGTCTGGGAGTCCGCGACGGTCGTGCAGGACGCCGCGCGGGGCACCACGATCGAGATCCAGAACCAGCGGGTCGCCTTCGACCGGCGCACCGGGCGGCTCAGCACCTGCTGCGGCGCCTCCGTGGAGGGCGACGCCACCGTCCGCCAGTCGGGGGTGGGGCTGTTCTGGCCCGTGGACGCCACGAAGAAGGCCAAGCCCGTCTACGATCCGGCGACGCGCCGCCCGTGGCCCGCGGTCTTCGAGGGCAGCGAGCGCGTGCACGGCGTCCTCACCTGGCGGTTCGTCCAGCACGTCCCCTCCACCAAGGTCCCGGGCCAGAAGCTGCCCGACGTGCCCGGCGAGCTGCTCGGCCGGGGCAAGAGCAGCCCCGCGGTCGCGGTCGACCGCTACTACCAGGCGGACGCGACGTTCTGGGTGGACCCGCGCACCGGCGCACCGGTCGACCAGGAGCAGAAGGTGCTGACCACCCTGCAGCCGAGGACGGGGCCGGGACGCCTCGTCGTCGGGCAGATGGACCTGCGGATGACGCCGGAGTCGCAGAAGACCCTGCAGGACAAGTCCTCCGACGGCGCTTCGAAGATCAACCTGCTGAAGACCGCCGTCCCGGTCGGCACCGCGGCGGTCGGCGCCGTCCTGCTGGTGTCGGGCGTGTTCGTCGGCCGGGTCGGCGGGCGCCGCCCGCCGCGCAACCGGCAGCGCCGGGAGCCGCTCGCCACGGCGCACTGATACGCCCGTTAGGCGCGTGAAGGGTGGGTATGCCCGTCTGAGGCGCCGGGCCGCACGGACCGCGGCGCCGGCCGCACGGCCATGAGGGAAGGGGGACCCGATGGGCGGGCAGAACCATCCGATCCGCGGCGAGCACCGGTACGAGCAGCGGGTGACCTCGCCGGACCAGCACGAGGAGCGGGCCGGCAAGAGCCTGGTCACCACGGACCACGAGGTGATCCGGCACTGGGCCGAGGAGCGCGGCGCCGAGCCGTCCAGCGTGCCCGGCAGCGAGTACGGGGGCAGGCCCGGCCGGCTGCTGTTCGACTTCCCGGGGTACGGCGGGGAGAACCTCGAGCACGTCTCCTGGGACGACTGGTTCCGCACCTTCGACGAGCGCGAGCTCAACTTCATCTACCAGGAGCACAAGAAGGACGGGGCGCAGAGCAACTTCTTCCAGCTCGAGAACCCCGACCACTGAGGGGCGCCCGGGCGGCGCTCACGCCGGGGCGAGGACGAGCGCGGCGTCGTGCCCGCCGAACCCGAACGAGTTCGACAGCACCGGCGCCACCGGGACCGCCCGCGCCTCGCCGTGCACCACGTCGATCAGCCCGGTCTGCTCGTCCGGTCCGGCGAAGTTCGCGGTCGGCGGGACGAGCCCGGCCGCGGCGGCGCACAGCGCGACGATGGCCTCGAGCGCGCCGCCGGCGCCCAGGATGTGCCCGGTCACGCCCTTGGCGGCGGTGACGGGCGGGGCGCCGCCGACGAAGCAGCGGTCGATCGCGAGGGCCTCGGCGGCGTCGTTGCTCCGGGTGCCGGTGGCGTGCGCGGAGACGTGCCCGATGTCGCGCGGGTCCAGGCGCGCGTCGGCGAGCGCGGCGGCCATGCAGCGGGCGGCGACGCGGCCGTCCTGGCGCGGCGCGACGATGTGCGAGGCGTCGCTCGCGGCGGCGTATCCGGCGATCTCGCCGTGCACCCGGACGCCGCGGGCGGCGGCGGCATCGGCGCGTTCTAACACCAGGAACGCCGCGGCCTCCCCGACGACGAACCCGTCGCGGTCGGCGTCGAACGGGCGGCTCGCGGCGTGCGGGGCGTCGTCGCGGCGGGCGAGCGTGCCGATGCGGGCGAACGCCGCCATCACGAACGGCGTGAGGATCGCGTCGACGCCGCCCGCGACGGCGGTGTCGATGCGGCCGGCTCGGATCGCGAAGGCGGCCTCCCCGATCGCCGTCGCGCCGCTGGCGCAGCCGGTCGAGTAGGTCGGGCACGGCCCCTCGCAGCCGTGCCGGATGGAGATGTTCGCGGCCGTCGCGTTCGGCATGATCATCGGGACGGCGGGGACCGGCACCCGGTGCAGCGTCCCGGCGTGCTCGTGCCCGCCGAGCGCGACGACCGACGCCAGGTTCGCGGCGGCCGTCCCGACGAACACGCCGCGCCGCTCCGGCGCCGGCCGCTCCGCGCCGTGCAGTCCCGCGTCGGCCAGCGCGTCGTCGGCGGCGGCGACGCCGAGCCGGGTCATCCGGTCCAGCCGGCGCCGCTCGGGACGGGTGAAATAGCCCTCCTCGTCGAACGGCTGGGCCGGGCATCCGTACGAGACGGCCGTCCCCGCCTCCAGCAGTTCGGGGACGTGGACGGCCTGCGACTTCCCGGAGAAGACGGCGGCGACGACCTCGTCCGGGGCGCCGCCCGCCGGGCTCTTCACGCCGAACCCGGTGACCACCACCCGGGGAGTTCCGTCGGCCCGGCGCACAGCGGTCATCCGTCACCTCGGTCTTCTCGGAGAACGCAAGGATTCGGAAGCTAGCGGCAGGGCGCGCGCCGCCACTTGGCCCCATGGGCACATTTCCGGCAGGCGTTTTTGTCACCGTCATGCGATAACCGGTGAAACACCTGCACAGCGGTTCAGATCAGGGCATGCTGGTTCTTTTCCGCATCGCCGTAACGGGCGCCGGATCCGTCACCGGTCCCGCTCGCGTCCGGCGGCCGAGCTCATCGGCAGCCGCGCGTCCGTCGGCGACCCCTCCCAGGTGCCGCGCACCCAGGCGTGGGCCGGGTCGTCGCAGATCCGCCAGGCCCGTTCGTCGCCGGGGCCCGCCATCACGTTCAGGTAGTACAGGTCGTAGCCGGGCGCCGCCATCGACGGGCCGTGCCAGCCGTGCGGGATGAGCACGACGTCGCCGGTGCGGACCTCCTCCAGCACGTCGATCGGCCGCTCCGCCGTGCCGTAGACCCGCTGGTACCCCATGCCGCGCCGGCCGTCCGGGCCGTCCGCGACCTCGAAGTAGTAGATCTCCTCCAGCACCGACTCGGTGGCCGTCGGCTCGTCGTGCTTGTGCGGCGGGTAGGACGACCAGTTCCCGCCGGGCGTCAGCACCTCGCAGGCGATCAGCCGGTCGGCCTCGAACGCCTCGGGGGTGCAGAAGTTGTTGACCTGGCGGCTCGCCTGCCCCGCCCCGCGCAGCTCGACCGGCACCTCCTCCGCCGGGCCGTAGCGCGGAGGCAGCCGCCGCTCGCAGCGGGCGGACGGCAGCGCGAACCGGCCGCCGTCCCGCGACGACACGGTCACCGTCGCGTCGCGCGGCGCGTAGGCGAAGTCGGTCACCCGCGAGAAGACGTCGGCGCGGCCGTCCAGGCCGAACATCACCGCCGCCTCGCCCGGAATGGTGACGGTGACCCGGCAGGACCCGGCGAGCGGCAGGACGAGCGTCTCGGCGTCCCCGGTCTCGACGGACGTCTCCTCTCCCGGGCCGAGCGTCACGACGCGCAGCCCCGAGTACGTCCATCCGGCGTCCGCCGGAGCGATGTCCACGCCCATGCCCGTCCCTTCCTCACCCGCGTTCACAGGACCGCCACCGCCGCGTCGACCGCCGCCGCGACGTCCCCGCCCGGCGGGTACAGCAGGCTCCGCCCGATCACCAGGCCGCGGACGGTCGGCAGCTTCAGCGCCTCCCGCCACCCGGCGAGCGCGGCGTCCGGATCGGCGGAGACCTCGCCGCCGAGCAGCAGCGCGGGCAGCGTCGAGGCCGCCATGACCCGTTCCATCTCCGGCACCACCGGGACCTTGAGCCAGGTGTGCGCGGACGTTGCGCCGAGCCCGGACGCGATCGCGACCGCGCGGATCATCGCCTCCGGCGTCAGCACGTTGCGGATCCGCCCGTCCTCGCCGCGCGCGGACATGAACGGCTCGACCATCGCCATCAGCCCGTGGCCGGCCAGCTCGGTCACCGCGCGCCCGCACGACTCCAGCGTCCGCGCGGTGGCGGGGTCGGCGGGGTCGACGCGCAGCAGCATCTTGCCGCCGTCCAGCCCGGCCGCCGCGATCGAGGCGGCGGTGTAGGCGGTGAACCGGTCGTCGATCTCGAACGACGCGCCGGCGAGACCGCCCCGGTTCATCGACCCCAGGACCAGCCTGCCGTCCAGCGCGCCGAGCAGCAGCAGGTCCTCCAGCACGTCGGGGGTGCCGAGAACGCCGTTCACCCCCGGCCGCTCCAGCGCCGCGCACATCCGCTCCAGCAGGTCGCGCCGGTCGGCCATCGCGACCGGGTCGGGGCCGGCGGCGA
>NZ_BAAAMR010000164.1:0-16085 GCF_039529375.1 Actinomadura napierensis | reverse complement strand
GGGCCGGCCGCCGCCGCCCTGCCGGCCGCCGTCGCGGTCGAGCTGACGCACAACTTCTCGCTGCTGCACGACGACGTCATGGACGGCGACCGCACCCGCCGGCACCGGCCCACCGCGTGGACGGTGTTCGGGGTCAGCGCCGCGATCCTCGCCGGGGACGGGCTGCTCGCCGGCGCCTACGAGGCGCTCGCGGACGCGCCGTCCCCGGACCCGGCGGGCGCGGCCCGGGTGCTCAGCCGCGCGGTCCTGGAGCTGGTGGAGGGGCAGAGCGCCGACACCTCGTTCGAGGACCGCACCGACGTCACGCTCGCCGAGTGCCTGGCGATGGCGGGCGGGAAGACCGGCGCGCTGCTCGGCGGCGCGTGCGCGCTCGGCGCCCTGTACGGGGGCGGCGCCGGGCGCGCGTCCCGGTTCCGGGTGTTCGGCGAGCGGCTCGGGCTGGCGTTCCAGCTGGTGGACGACCTGCTCGGCATCTGGGGCGACCCGGCCGTCACCGGCAAGCCCGTCCACTCCGACCTGCGCAACCGGAAGAAGTCGCTGCCGGTGGTGGCGGCGCTGACGTCGGGCACGCCGGCGGGGGAGGAGCTGGCGGCGCTGTACCTGCGGCCCGGCGCGCTCGGCGGCGGCGAGCCGGCCCGCGCCGCCGCGCTGATCGAGGCGGCCGGCGGCCGGGACTGGGCGGCGGCGGAGGCGGACGCACTGGTCGCGAGCGCCCTCGCCGAGCTGGACGCCGCCGATCCCGTCCCGGCCGCCGCGGCGGAGCTGCGGGCGGTGGCGCACCTGCTCACCCACCGGGACCACTGACCCCCCTCGTCGGGTGCGAGCCGGGGCCGCACCGGGACAGCCGGACAGGCGTTGTCAACCCCCGGAAAACCCGGCGTGGCCGTCGTTATAGTGCGGGTGTGCCGGACCTCCAGTCCCTCGAACCCACCGACCCGCAACGGCTCGGCGGCTATCGGCTCACCGGGCGGCTCGGGGAGGGCGGGCAGGGCGTCGTGTACGCCGCCGTCCCCGACGGCGGCGGGGAACGCGTCGCGATCAAGCTGTTCCACGCGCAGCTGACCGGCGACCCGGGCGCGCTGGACACCTTCGCTCGCGAGCTGGAAGCCGCCAAGCAGGTCGCCCGGTTCTGCACGGCCCAGGTGCTGGACTCCGGCGCGTTCGGCACCCGCCGCTACATCGTCAGCGAGTACGTCGACGGGCCACCGCTGAGCAGTGTCGTCCGGGAGGGCGGGCCGCGGTCGGGCAGCGCGCTGGACCGGCTCGCCATCGTGACGGCGACGGCTCTGGTCGCGCTGCACGACGCCGGGGTGGTGCACCGCGACTTCAAGCCGCACAACGTGCTGCTCGCCGGGGACGGCCCGCGCGTCATCGACTTCGGCATCTCGCGGGCACTGTCGGGCGCGCAGACCGTGGTCAGCCGCGCCGTCGGCACCCCCGCGTACATGGCGCCCGAGCAGCTCCAGCCGGGGGAGCTCGGCCCGGCCGTGGACGTGTTCGCGTGGGCGTCGACCATGGTGTTCGCCGCGACGGGCCGTCCGCCGTTCGGGAACGAGTCCATCCCGATCGTGATGAACCGGATCGCGCACGAGCCGCCGTGCCTCGACGGGCTGGAGGAGCCGCTGCGCGGGCTGCTCGCCGAATGCCTCGACAAGGACCCGGCCCGCCGCCCGTCCGCGCAGAACGTGCTGGACCGGCTCGTCCGCCGCTCGCAGCAGACGGCGCCGGGCGGCATGCCCGCGCCCGGGCTCGTCCCGCCGCCCGCTTCGTTGTCGACCGGCCCGGCGTCCGGTGGGCCGGTCCAGGCCGTGCCCGCGGCGGACGCGTCGACCGTCCCGAACGAGCGGCGGCGCAACCGGCGGCGGGCGGGCGTCCTGGTGGGGGCCGGCGCCGCCGTCGTCGCGGGCGCCGCCGTGTTCGTGGTGATGCAGATGGCGGACGGCGACACGGGCGGCGGGGCGGCGAGCGCGACGCCGCAGGGATCGGCGGGCGCCGCGGCCGGTCCCGGATCGGCGGGGGAGGCGGGGCGCGCACCGGGTAGTGGCAGCGCGAGTCCGGCGAGCCCCGGCGCCAGTGCGAGCCCGAGCACGAGCGCGACGCGTTCGCGGCCGTCGGCGTCGAAGAAGCCGTCGGGCGGACCGTCCGCGCAACCGTCGTACAAGCGGGTCGAACTCGGGCCCGGCCATTTCTCGGCGTACTGCGCGAAGCTCGGCTGGGAGTGGGAGGAGTACCGGGACACGCCCACGCCGGGCGCGTACTGCGTGGCGCACAAGCGCGATCCGCAGCTGATGTCGAAGGCGCAGCTCGACGCGGGATGCCGGTGGCGGTACAACGACTCCCGCGCCAAGCACTACTTCAAGAGCAAGTCGAACTACTGCTACACGACGAAGCCCGTCACCTAGCTGCGGACGCGGGCGGCGGTGCGGCCCAGGCCCGCGATCAGGACGGCGCCGACGACCAGGTGCATCGCGGTCAGCGCGGCGTAGGTGCCCGCGCCTTCGGAGTCCATCGGGCCGGTCATCGACAGGCCGAGGACGATGCCGGCGGTGATGCCCCAGGTGCGGCCGGGGCGCTTCGCGCGGCGCTCCATGACGGCCAGCAGCCCCCAGCCGGCCAGCCCGATCAGCAGCGTGGACACCAGCACGGCGGCCGGGCCGACGTGCTGTCCGCGGGCGTGCATGCCGGCCCCGCCGATCGGGTCGGCGACCACCCAGACCAGCAGCGCGGCGGCGGCCGCGGCGAGCACGGTGAGGGCGCGCCGGACGGCGGTGCCGGCGGGGACGGGGCGGGTTCCGGTGATCTCGTTCATGCCGCCACGATCGCCGCCCGGCGGGGCGCGGCGCATCGGGCCCGCGGCTGCGCCGGGTCCGCCCGGGGGCCGGGGCACCCCCGACTTCGGTCGGTGTCGCCGCCGGCGCGTCCCGCCTTACGCTGACCCCGTGAACAGCGAGTACGCCTGCGAGGTGGACGGGCGCCCTCCGCGCATCGCCGTGGCCGTCGCCGTGGTGATCGCCGGTATGGGGGCGCTCGGCACGATGACGGTCTGGGGCCGGGCGGCGGACCACACCGCGCCGCTCCTGTTCGACATCGCGCTCGGGGTGCTGTCGTGCCTTCTGGCGCCGCTCGTGATGTGGCGTCCGGTGGCCGGGACGCTCGTGTTGAGCGTGCTGGCGGCGCTGTCCCCGGTGGCGACGCCGGCGGCCACCTTCGGCGCGTTGCACGTCGCGCAACGGCGCCGGTTCCCGGTCGCGGTCGCGGTCGGCGCCGCGGGGGTCGCGGCGCACGCGGTGCAGGGGCTGTGGCAGCCCATGTCCGGCATCTCCTACGGATGGTGGCTGGGGCTGGTGGGCCTCGCCTACGCCGCGCTGGTCGGCTGGGGCGCGCTGACGCAGGCGCGCCGCGCGCTGCTGGCGTCGCTGCGCGAGCGGGCCCGCCGCGCCGAGGCCGAGCAGGGCCGCCGCGTCGCCGAGGCGCGGATGCTGGAGCGCACCCGGATCGCCCGCGAGATGCACGACGTCCTCGCGCACCGGCTGTCGCTGCTGGCCACCTACGCGGGCGCGCTGGAGTACCGCCCGGACGCGCCGCCGGAGAAGCTCGCGCAGGCCGCCGGCGTCGTCCGCGCCGGGGTGCACCAGGCCCTCGACGAGCTCCGCGAGGTGATCAGCGTGCTGCGGGACGAGGACGGCGCCGACGACGACCGCCCGCAGCCCGTCCTCACCGACCTGCCGGACCTGGTGGCCGAGTCCCGCGACGCGGGCGGCAGCGTGCAGCTGCGGGACGCGGTGGTCGAGCCCGCCGCGCTGCCCGCCGCCGCCGGGCGCACCGCGTACCGGGTCGTGCAGGAGGGGCTGACGAACGCCCGCAAGCACGCGGCGGGCCGTCCGGTGCGGGTGGCGATCGAGGGCCGCCCCGGCACCCGGCTGGTGATCGACATCCGCAACCCGCTGCCGCCGGACGGCACCGCCCCGCTCGCCCCCGGCAGCGGGACCGGCCTGGTCGGGCTGACCGAGCGGGTGCAGCTGGCGGGCGGCCGGCTGGACCACGAGGTCACGGCCGGCGAGTTCCGGCTGCACGCCTGGTTACCATGGCCGGCGTGACGCCTTCCGGGGACGCGGGGGACCGCCCCCTGCGCGTGCTGATCGTGGACGACGACGCGCTCGTCCGCGCCGGCCTGTCGATGATGCTGGACGGCATCCACGGGATCTCGGTCGTCGGGGAGGCGGCGGACGGTGGCGAGGTGCCCGAGGCCGCCGACCGGCACGCGCCCGACGTCGTGCTGATGGATCTGCGGATGCCGCGGGTGGACGGCATCGCCGCCACCCGCGCTCTGCGCCGCCGCGACCCGGCGCCGGAGGTCATCGTCCTCACGACGTTCGACACCGACGAGAACATCCTGCACGCGCTGCGCGCCGGCGCGAGCGGGTTCCTGCTGAAGGACACCCCGCCCGCGCAGATCGTCGACGCCGTCCGCCACGTCGCGGCCGGCGACCCGATCCTGTCGCCGCGGATCACCCGCCGCCTGATGGAGCGCGCCGCGACCCAGGCCGGCGCCTACGAGCGGGCCCGCGCGGCGCTCGCCAGGCTCAGCCCGCGCGAGAACGACGTGGTCGCCGCGATCGGCGCGGGCCGCTCCAACGCCGAGATCGGCGCCGAGCTGTTCATGAGCGTGGCGACCGTCAAGGCCCACGTGTCCAGCATCTTCACCAAGCTGAGCCTGGACAACCGCACCCAGATCGCCCTGCTCGCCCACGACGCCGGCCTCGCCTGACCCGGCCTCGCCCGACCCGGGGGCGTCAGGCCAGGGCCACGCGCAGGGTCGCGGCGGTCAGCACGATGCACACCGGGGTGTAGACGGCCAGGTTGAGCTTGTAGAAGACGGAGTCTCTGCGGGCGCCGACGCCGAGGGCCCAGACGACGCCCGCGCCGGTGCGCAGGCCGAGTCCGGCGGCGACGGCGGCGGTCCCGGCCGCGGGGAGCCAGCCCGGCAGGCCGGGCAGGATCACGTGGGCCCGGGCCAGCACGGCGACCGCCCCAACCGAAAGGATCAGGACGAGCGGGGCCAGGACGCGCGGTGTGAAGGGGACGTCCGCGTTCAGCAGGCCGCGGGACAGGGCGGTCACGTCGCGTGCGGGCCAGGTGCGGCCGGTCATCCAGTACGCGTGCAGCAGCGCGTCGAGGACGAGGACCGCGGCCGTCAGGACGGCGGCCGTTTCGTAGGTTTCCATGCCTGGAAGAGGCACCGAGCCGGCCGTGGCACTCCCGTGACATGCGTCACTCCGGCGGCGTGAACCGCCTGACGAACCGGCGCAGGACGACGGGTCCGAGCAGCCGCCGCAGCGGCGGGCCCGCGATGCGCATGCCCGGGGCGCGGACCCCGGCCATGTAGGCGAAGCGGGTGGCGTCCCCGGCCGGGACGGCGGCCATGCCGAACACCAGCAGCCGGCTCTGCATCAGGCACCAGCCGGGACGCAGCACCATGTCGAACCGGCCGCGCAGGCCGGACCGGCCGCGGACCAGTGCCCGCATCCGCTCGCCCTCGCGTTCGGTGACGCGCAGGGACCGGACGTCGGGCACCAGGCCGGGGAAGCCGCGTTCCGGGTCGCCCAGCACCGTCCACACGTCCTCGAACGCGGCCGGCAGCACCGCCTCCTCCACCAGGGCGCCGGGGAACGCGGCGGCCAGCGCGCGGAGCCGGCGCACGTCGTCCAGCTCTCCGACGGGCCAGGTCACGATGGGCTCCCTTCGTCGCGCCAGCTCAGCCGGAAGCGCGCCCGCGCCCGGAACAGCCGGCTCCGGACCGTCCCGGCCGGGACCCGCAGCATCCGCGCCGCGGTCTCCTCGTCCAGTCCCTCCAGGTCGCGCAGCGTCAGCACGGCGCGGTGCTCGGGGGACAGCCGGTCGAGCACGTCGCGGACGTCGGCGGCCAGCGACGGGTCGCCGGGCGCGGGCACGTCGGCCGGCTCGGCGGGGACCGTCCGGGACGACCGTTTGGCCACCCGCACCGCTTCCCGGACGGCGATGACCCGCACCCAGCCGAAGAGCGCTTCCGGGTCGCGCAGGCCCTTCAGCTCGCGCATGACCACGATGAGCGTCTCCTGGGCGGCGTCCGGCGCGTCCTGCAGCGCGATCGGCCCGCAGAGCCGGCGCACGTACGGGGTGAGCGCCTCCAGCACCTCGTTCAGCGCCATCAGGTCACCGCGTTGCGCACGCCTCACGACGTCGGGATCCAGCGCGCTCACCGGCCTGACCTTATCCTCCAAGTCAGTCGATAGTATGTTCGAGTCGTGCATGTCCCGTTCCTGTGCCCCCGCGGCCACCGCCTCGTCCCCGGCCGTGTCATCGTCGGCTGGTCCCCGTGCGTCTGCCCGCCCTGCGGCGGCCGCGCCCGCGGGCTGCGCGGCCACCGCACCTACCTGTGCCTCGACTGCAAGGACGAGCACGTCACGACCAAGTGCTACCTCCCGCACCACGTCCCCGCCCAGGGCGCCGCCTACCGCTGGCCGTGAGACCCCGGCGGCTACGCTGTGATCATGACGGAGCGGTGGGCACTGGGCGGCGACCTGGAGGTCGCGAGGATCGGGTACGGCGCGATGAAGCTGTCCGGCTGGCCGGGCGGTCCCCGTCCCGACCGCTACACGGCCCTGACCGTGCTGCGCCGCGCCGTCGAACTCGGCGTGAACCACATCGACACCTCGCACTACTACGCGCAGGACGGCGTGGCGGCCAACGAGCTGATCCGCGAAGCGCTGTCCCCCTACCCGGACGACCTCGTCATCGTCACCAAGGTCGGCGCGCTGATCGAGGGCTCCGACATCCACCTGACCGGGCCCGAGCAGACCGGCCTCACCCCCGACGGCCTGCGCCGCGGCGTCGAGGCGAACCTCCGCTCGCTCGGCGTGGACCGCCTGGACGCGGTGAACCTGCGCATGGGCGAACTCGCGGACACCCGCACTCCCATCGCCGGGCCGTTGGAGACCCTCCTCTCCCTCCGCGACGAGGGCCTGATCCACCACATCGGCGTCTCCAACGTCTCGGCCGCCGAGTTCGCCGAGGCCCGCAAGGTCGCGCCGATCGCCTGCGTCCAGAACCTCTACAACGTCGCGCAGCGCGACGACGACCCCCTCGTGGACGCGTGCGCCGAGGCGGGCATCGCCTACGTGCCGTACTTCCCGGTCGGCGGCTTCCAGCCGCTCACCGCGGACCGCCTGAACACCGTCGCCGCCCGCCACGGGGCGACGGTCCCGCAGGTCGCCCTCGCCTGGCTGCTGGCCCGGTCCCCGAACATTCTCCTCATTCCCGGCACCGGCTCCCCGGCCCACCTGGAGGAGAACTGCGCCGCCGCCGACCTCCACCTCACCCCCGAGGACCTCGCCGACCTCGGCTGAACCGTCCGCGGGAACCCGAAGAGGGCGTCCAAGGGATAACCGGTGTAGGCACACCGTGATCCATGGGAGGCCCCCGATGACAGAGCCGTCCGCACAGCCGGTCGCGTGGTGATCGGTATCCGGGCGCGACCGGGCCCTCAGGCCGCGGCGGCGCAGGGCGACGCCGAGCTGATCCGCAGATCCCTCGCGGAACCGGACGCGTTCACCGCGGTGTACGACCGGCACGCGCCCGCGATCCACCGGTACGTCGCGCGCCGTCTCGGACCCGACACGGCCGACGACCTGATGGCCGAGACGTTCCTGATCGCCTTCCGCAAACGGCGGCGCTACGACCTGGCCCGCCCCGACGCCCGGCCCTGGCTGTACGGGATCGCGACGCGGCTCGTCGCCCGGCACCGCAAGGCCGAGACGGCCCGGTACCTGCTGCTGGAACGGCTCGGCGGCGAGACGGCCGCCGAGCCCGTCGACAGCGAGGCGCGGGTGAGCGCGCAGGCGCTGCGCGGCCCGCTCGCCCGGGCGCTCGCCGACCTGCCCAAGGCCTACCGGGAGCCGCTGCTCCTGGTGGCCTGGGCCGACCTGAGCTACGAGGAGGTGGCCGCGGCATTGGAGATCCCCGTGGGCACCGTCCGGTCCCGGCTGTCGCGCGGCCGAGCCCGGCTCCGCGCGGCGCTCGGCGGCCCCGACCCCACCGAGGAGGACATCGATGGATGAGATGGCGATGCTGCGCGAGGCCGGGCCCGACGTCCCGCCGCCCACCGACGCCGCGCTGCGCACGGGCCGCGACCGGCTCACCGCCGCCGCGCGTCCCGCCCGCCCGCGGTGGCGCCTCCCGAAGCCGGCCGCCATGGGCCTCCTCGCCGGAACCGCCGCACTGGCCGCCGCCGTCGCGATCACGGTGGCGCAGGTGGTGGCGCCGGAGGGCCACGGGGCGGGGACGATCGCCGCAGCGGAGGTGCTGCGCGACGCCGCGGCGACCGCCCGCAGTGCGCCGCCGATCAGGACGGGCGCGTACAGCTACACGAGGGAGCTGGTCGTCCACCCCGGGGTGGACGACAGACAGTGCAAGGAGACCTGGCTCCGGCGGGACGGCTCGGTCGTGGCCTCCGGCACGGGCGCGGAGCCGCCCGGCGGCCGCTGCGATCCCAAGGACCCGGCGCACTGGGCTCCGACCCTCGAACCCGGCCACGACGACCGGCGCCCGCACGCCGACGTCCGCACCCTGCCGACCGACCCGTCCGCGCTCCGCGAGCGGCTGTACTCCGACGCCGCCCACGGCAGGGGCCAGAACCGGGACAACACGGGGCCGCGCGACCAGCTCGTCTTCGAGCGCATCGGCCGCCTGCTGCGCATGACGATCCCGCCCGAGCTGCGGGCCGCGCTGTTCCAGACGCTCGCGACGATCCCCGGCGTCGACGCCGTCCGCGGCGAGAAGGACGCGCTCGGACGGCCGGGGATCGCGTTGGCCCGGTCCTTCGGCGACGCGGCGAGCCCGGTCCGCGTGGAGATCATCCTGGCCCCCGGTTCCTACCGCTACCTCGGCACGAAGGTGGTGCAGGACATGGGGGAGGGCCTTCAGACCGACCTCACGGCCCTACTGGCCACGGCCGCCGTCACCGAACCCTTCCACCGCCCGTGAGACGCCCCGTCCGGGCGGGGTCACGCGTCCTCAGGAAGCGGCGGCAGCGGCAGGGGAAGCCCCGGCAGCCCGTCGATGCTGGTCGCGACGTGCTCCTTCTTGTGGAAGTACGCGTCGAGCGAATCGTCGGTCTCGCGCGCGAACCGCGACCCGTGCAGCGGCCGGTCACCCTCGTAGCTCATGAACGGCACGGCGTACCCGCAGGTGTCGCGGATCTTCTCCGCGGTCACCACGATGATCGCCCGCAGCCCGTGCGAGGTGACATCGATGTCCGGGAAATGGCGCATCAGCTCGCCCCACCGCGGATCGTCCCGGAACACCGGCTCGCCCCGCCCGTGCACCCGCACGATGTTCGGCGGCCCGTCGAACGCGCACCACATCAACGTGATCCGGCCGTTCTCCCGCAGATGGGCGATCGTCTCGGCGTTGCTCCCCGCGAAATCCAGGTACGCCACCGTCCGCTCGTCGAGCACCGCGAACGACCCGGTCAGCCCCTTCGGCGAAAGGTTGACGGTCCCGTCCCCGTCCAACGGCGCCGTAGCGGTGAAGAAGACCCGCTGCGCCTCAATGAACTCCCGCAACCGACCCTCAATACCCTCATAACTCTTCCCCATCCCCCGAGTATGACCGCCCGTCGGTCCGTTCCCCAGTGGCCCCTCAGGGGTGCGGCCGCACCGGTCGGGGGTGGCCGGTGCGGCCGGTTGTGGTGCGGGTGGTCGGTCAGGTCAGCAGAGGCCGGCCGGGTTCGAGGTGCTGCAGAGGTTGCGGCGGAATCGGTTGGTCTTGCTGCCGCTGTTGTCGACCAGGTCGAACGGTGCGTTGCCGCGGACGACGTTGAACTGGACGAGGTTGTGGTGGGCGGGCCGGTTCAGCGGCGGCGTCCCGCGGAAGAGCACGATGCCGCCGGAGTACGGCAGCTTCCCCCGGTTGCCCTTGACGACGTTCTTATCGACGACGTTGTGGTCGCCGCCGAAGAACAGGACGCCGGTGCCGCCGAGCGGCGGGACCTCCTCGTGCGCGGCGCACGTCCGGTTGTTCTTCGAGACGTTGTTCTTCCACAGCTTGGTGTTGCCCTGGCCGCCCTTCTGGCTGTCGTCGACGAGGGCGACGCCGACGCAGTTGCCGATGAGGGAGTTGTCCCATGCCTTGACGTTGCGGGCGTGCCGGACGAGCAGGCCGATGGCGTTTCCGGTGGCCCGGTTGCCGGTGACGACCGTCCCATGCGCGTTGGCGATGTCCCCGACATAGAAGCCGGCCTCGTCGCCGTTGTCGACGGCCCAGTCGTGGGCGAACCGTCCGCGGGTCGAATTGAATTCCGAGATTCCGTACTCGCCGTTGTTCGCGGCCAGGACGTGTTCGACGGTGAGGCGGTCGGTGAAGTGGCCGAAGACCCCGTTCTTCGCGAATTTGCGCACGGTCAGGTTCTTGATCGTGACGCCCTTGACGGGGTGGCCGGCGCGGCCGACGACGCAGATGCCGGTGCCGGCCCACTGGACGGCGGCGCAGTGGTCTTTGCCGCCGGGCCGCAGCACGGTCTTGTCGCCGGCCCCGCGGATGGTGAGGCGCTTCTTGACGAGGACGCCCCCGTCATAGGTGCCGCGGAGGAGCCGGACGGTGTCGCCGGGCCTGGCCCGGTCGACGGCCGCCTGGATCGAGTGTCCCGGACGCACCACATGAGTGCGGGGCCGGTGCCCGGACGCGCTGCCGTCCTGCGCCATTGCCTGGCCCGCGGATGCGAAGGGGGCGAGCCCGGCCAGCACGGCGACGACGCCGGCCGAACCCGCGGTAGTCCATCTCATTCTATTTTTCTCCGTTTCTGGCTGATCTGCACGCCGCGATGCGTTCCGCGGCTCCGGCTCCGCGGCGTTGCGCTCGCGGGAACCGCGCTGATCATTCCGTCAGGCCGGAGGAACAAACATGGGAAGGACCTTCGTGTGTTCGGCCGAATTTGCCGCCGCTTTTGTCATTGCCGGGTTTTCGCAGCCGCTCGACTGGGGCGCCAATCGGGCATTACGGCTAAACGGCTAATTCCGGACGGTCTCGAGGAAGGCGCGGGAGGCGGCGGGGGTGAGGGCTTTCTCCTCGAGGAGTTCCCGGATCCCGCGCAGCTGCTGCCCGAGGCTGCGCGCGTTGATGTTCGGGGCTCGGTAGTCGACCGGCATGCCTCCAAGCGTTGGAGCCGGCCGGTTCCGGTGCGGGTTTTCCCGGTCGCCGTCCGTGACGACCCATACCCCCGGACGGTTGTGCTGGCCCGCCAGTCGATGATCAGCTCACCGGGGCCGCCTGCTGGGGCGGTCCGGGCGAGATCATTTCAGCGTGTGCTCGGACTGGTTCCAGAAGTCGGTGAGGGCGGTGGCGGTCGTCTCCGGCGCGTCCCACGCGGGGGAGTGCGCCGCGCTCGGGATCACGACCTTCGCCGCGTTGAGCCGTTCCGCCATCTCCGCCTGGGCGTGCGGCGCCCACACGTCGTCGTCCTCGCCGTACAGGACGAGCGTGCGCAGGCCCGTGTCGCCGCAGTGCTTGGCCAGCTCGTCGACGCGGTCGGGGGCGGAGAGGATCTCGCGGGACATGCCGATCAGCCCGGCCTCGGAGTTGCCCAGCGTCCGGTCCTTGAGGAACTCCAGGATCTCGGCCTGGACGCCGCCCGCGACGTAGTCCGGCTCCATGCCGACGCTCCAGATCGCGGCCATGCCCAGCTCGGGGATCGCGTCCTTCAGCGCCCGCGCCTTGTCGGCGGCATGGCCGGTGACGGCGGACGGCCCCGAGCTCATCAGGGTCAGCGACGCCGGGCGCACCGGGTCGGCCAGCACCGCCTCCCGCGCCACCAGGCCGCCGAACGAGTGCCCGACCAGGTGCACCGGATCGGGGCCGAGCGCCTCCAGCAGCGCGGCGACGTCGTCGCCGAGCGCCGCGCGGCCGTAGGCGTCCGGATCGTCCGGGCCCGGCGTCTGGTGCTGGCCGCGCATGTCGATCGCCAGCACCCGGCGGCCGGACGCGGCGAGCGTCTGGAGCACCGCGAGGAAGTCCTCCTTGCTGCCGGTGAGGCCCGGCACGAGGAGGGCGGGACAGCGCTCGGGCACCCGCGACCCCGGGAGCGCCTCCAGCGCGGCGAACGGGCCGCGCGAGGTCTCGACGGTCGTCCGGCTCACGCCGGGGGGCAGGGTCAGGAACCGGGGCGTACTCACGGAGTGCAACCATACTAAACGGGCATCCGCCGGCCACCGGCGCGAAACCGCGCGGTGATAGCGTCGCAGCGTGCGAGCGAAGCCGGCGATCTCGGCGCATCGGCGGGACGAGGCGGGCCTGGCGGGCCTGCGTGACGCGGTCGACTCCGGGGCCGAGTACGTGGAGATCGACGTCCGGCGCACCGGGGACGGGCGGCTCGTCGTCCACCACGACCGGGAGATCGGCGGCCTGCCGCTGGCACGGCTGTCTTACCGGCGGGCGAAGGAACTGTCACCCCGGCCGCTGCCGCTGGTGGACGAGGCGATGGACGTCATCGCCTCCCGCGCGCAAGGTCACCTGGACCTCAAGGAGCGCGGCTGCGAGCACGAGACCGTCGCGCTGGCGATGGAGGCGTTCGGGCCCGGCCGGTTCGTCGTGACGACCCGCGAGGTGTCCTCGCTGGTCCAGATCAAGAAGCGCTTCCCGCAGGCCAGGACGGCCCTGTCGGTGGGCCGCAACCTGTGGGAGCCGGGCGTCGCGCGCGACTTCATGCCGCTGCGGCTGATCCGCCGGGCCGGCGCCGACATGGTGGCGCTGAACCACCGGCTCGCCCGCGTCGGCGTGCTGCGCCAGTGCGGGCGCGCCGGGATCCCCGCCATGATCTGGACGGTCAACGCCCAGCCGCTGATGCGCCGGTTCCTCGGCGACCCCCGCGTCGCGGTCCTGGTCACCGACCACCCCGGCACGGCCCTCAGCATGCGCGACGCGCACTGACGACCGGGGAGAGCGCTGAGGACCCCCGGAAAGCACTGACGACCGCGAGAGCACGGGCGGGCCGTGTCTCGCGGTCGGCGTGGTCGTCAGGCGCTCTGCGGCGCCTCGGTGGTGTCGGCGGCGGGCTTGCCGGCGCGGGTGCGGCGCCGGGGCCGGCTCCGCTTGCGCTCGGTGGCCACGGCGTCGGCCACGGTGCCGGCGCCCTCGCCCGGGGCGTCGCCGGTCTCGGCCGCCTGGCCGGCCGAGACGCCCTCGACCGGCTTGCCGCCGCGGGTGCGGGTCCGGGCCCGGTTGCGGCGGCGCGGGCGCGGAGGCTCGCGGTCGTCGTCCCGGTCGCGGTCGCGGCCCCGCGTGTTGCTGCGGGTCTTGCCGGTCTCGCCGATGTCCTCCAGCTCCTCGGCGTCCAGCCCGGCCCGCTCGTGGCGGTGCTCCTTGGGCAGGGTGCCCTTCGTGCCCTCGGGGATGCCGAGCGCCGCGAAGAAGTGCGGGGAGGTGGAGTAGGTCTCCTCCAGGGCCGCGAACGGCAGGTCGAGCGTGCCGTTGATCAGCTTCCAGCGGGTGAGGTCGGACCAGTCGACGAACGTGACGGCGACGCCCTCCTTGCCCGCGCGGCCGGTGCGGCCGATGCGGTGCACGTAGGTGTCGGCGCTGTCGGGGCACTCGTAGTTGACCACGTGGGTGACGTCGTCGACGTCGAGCCCGCGGGCCGCCACGTCGGTGGCCACCAGCATGCCGATCTTGCCGTTGCGGAACGCGCGCAGCGCCCGCTCCCGCTGGCTCTGCCCGAGGTCGCCGTGCACGGCCGCGGCGTCGAAGCCGCGCTGGACCAGGTCGGCGGCGACCCGGTCGCAGGCCCGCTTGGTCTGGCAGAAGATCATCGTCAGCCCGCGGCCCTCGGCCTGCAGCAGCCGCGCCAGCATCTCCGGCTTGTCCATCTGGTGGGCCTGGAAGACGTGCTGGACGACCTGCGGCGTCGCGTCGGACTCCGCGTGCGACTCGGCCCGCACGTTCGTGGGCCGGGTCAGGTAGCGGCGCGACAGCGCGACGATCTCGCCCGGCATGGTCGCCGAGAACATCATCGTCTGCCGCTGCGCGGGGATCCGGTCGATGATCCGCTCGATGTCGGGCAGGAACCCGAGGTCGAGCATGCGGTCGGCCTCGTCCAGCACCAGGATGGCGACGTGCGACAGGTCCAGGTGCTTCTGCTTGACCAGGTCGAGCAGCCGGCCCGGGGTGCCGACGACGACGTCCACGCCCTCGCGCAGCGCGTCGATCTGCGGTTCGTAGGCCCGGCCGCCGTACACCGACAGCACGCGGGTGCCGAGCTTGCCGCCGGCGACCAGCAGGTCGTCGGTGACCTGGAGGGCCAGCTCGCGGGTCGGCGCGACGACGAGCGCCTGCGGCTTCTTGCCGCCGTGCTCGATGCGCTGCAGCAGCGCGGCGCCGAACGCCAGCGTCTTGCCGGTGCCCGTGCGGGCCTGGCCGATGATGTCGTGGCCGCCCAGCGCGATCGGCAGGGCGAGCTCCTGGATGGGGAACGCTTCGACGATGCCCTCGGCCTGCAGGGCATCTGCTATCTCGGGTACGACCCCGAGTTCACGAAAGGTAGTCAGGGCTTTCAGCCTCCAATATGCGGGGTCCTCGCTCCCCGGTGCGGCGCGGCTCGTCGCCCGCGTCGGCCGGATGCCGGCGGGCGGGCCCGTCAGGGGCGCCGTCGATCGAGGTCACAGGGGCCGCCGGCAGGGCTTCGCCGTCCTGGCGCGCCCGCCGATCGCTTCCTGTGGCCGCGCGCTCGCGCGGGAGGGACCAGCCGTTGATCAAAATGTCTCGGCGACCGCAGTCAGGGGTTGAAAGCAGTCACTCGCTGTGGCTGCGTGCGGTCACACTCCGCCACGCAGTGTACCGACCGTCGGTTGCATACACCAATAGCCGATCACATGACCTAACGTTTCCGCGTTTTCGTCTATTCCCTCCCCGCTCGCCAGCGCCGATCCGCGGCCTGGAACGCGCCCGGACGGACCGGCGCCGGGCGGCCCGGGGGCGGCCACATCCGGTCAGTGCGGGCCGCGGACGATCACCGGTTGCCCGGGCGCCGCGCCGTGCCGCACATTGATGGGCATGATCGAACCGTCCGGGGCCGTGCCGTCCGGCGCCGAACCGTCCGAGGCCGAGCCGCCGTCCGCTGAGCCGCCGTCCGTTGAGCCGCCGTCCGAGGCCGGGACGCCGCCTTGGCGTGTCGAGGGCTTCACCGAGGTGCGGGAGCTCGGCGCGGGCGCGCAGGGCCGGGTCGTGCTGGCGCGGCACGCCACCGCGGGCGCGCCGGTGGCGATCAAGTACCTGGTCCGCCGGGACGGGGACGAGGAGGCGATCGAGCGGCTGCGCGCCGAGGCGGTGATGCTCGGGCGCGTGGACGACCCGCACGTCGTCCGGCTCTACCGGTTCGTCAGCGCCGAGCGCGGCGCGGCGCTCGTGATGGAGGCGGTGGACGGGGTCCCGCTCAAGCGGATCCTGGCCGAGCACGGGGCGCTGGAGCCTGAGGCGGCGCTCACCGTGCTGAAGGGGTCCCTGCGCGGGCTCGCCGCCGCCCACGCGGCGGGCGTGGTGCACCGCGACTACAAGCCCGCCAACGTCGTCGTCCGGGCGGACGGGCTGAGCAAGCTGATCGACTTCGGGATCGCGACCGCCGCCGGGGACGGCGCCGGGTCCGGGACGCCCGCCTACATGGCTCCGGAGCAGTGGGAGCGGCGGCCCGCCTCGCCGGCCACCGACGTGTACGCAGCGACCTGCGTGTTCTTCGAGTGCGTCACCGGCGCCCGGCCGTTCTCCGGGGACCTGGCGGCGCTGCGGGCCGGCCATCTGCGCGGCGCCGTCCCGGCGGTACGCGTCCCGGAGGGGCTGCGCGACCTGGTCGCCGGCGGGATGGCCAAGTCCCCGGACGACCGGCCGCCCGGTGCCGCCGCGTTCGCCGCGGAACTGGAGGCGGGCGCCGCCACGGCGTACGGGCCCGGCTGGGAGGGGCGGGGCGTGCGCGCCCTGGCGGGTGCGGCCGTGGCCTTCGCGGCCGCGTTCCCGCTGGCCGCCGCCGGACTGGTCCCAGCAGCGGCGGCGGGCGGCGCGCCGGCGGC
>NZ_BAAAMR010000163.1:0-16211 GCF_039529375.1 Actinomadura napierensis | reverse complement strand
AAGCGACGCCGAAGGCGCCCTTGACTTTGGAGGGGCGGCCCCGTACGCCAGCGCCACCCCACCACACGAACACCCTTTACTCCAATACCGGACGCCCCCTCATCCCAATATCGGACACTCCCCCAGCCAGGCCGAAAATTGCGCCCTAAAGCCGTTCACCGATCCTGAGATAAAACTGCCCGACCACCCACTAAACCCCAAAAGCCAACCACTCGAACGCGCACCCCATAAGCAATTCACAACCCGGAGCGGATACCGCATTGGCGACCCGCCCATGGAACAGGACCCGTCTACACGCACGCGCCAAGCTCTCTAAAACATCGTCCCAGCGCAAAACCAACCCAGGACGGCGGTCAGTCGCGGTCGTCGCCGGTGGGGAGGGCGGTGACGCGGCCGGGCTTCCAGCCTCGGCGGCGGCCCATCGGGATGACGGCGCCGCCGAAGGCGACGATCAGGGTGAGGCCGAGGGCGCCGCCCGCCACGGCGAGGCCGATGTTGCGGGTGCGGTGGTCGACGGGTTCGGCGGCGGCGATGGGGACGGGATTACTCAGGGGACGGGACACCGAGGTCTCGCCGGGCTTGGCGGTCGGGTCCACGATGGCGGACACGGCCTGCAGCGGGCTGATCATGCCGTACCCGCTGCCCTGCCCGTTGCCGCCCTCGGCGGTGATCAGGATCCGGTTGATGACCTGCTGGTAGTTCAGCTTGGGGTAGCGGGACCGGACGAGCGCCGCGACACCCGCGGCGTAGGGGGCGCTGAAGCTGGTGCCCTGCTGGCCGCCGATGTAGCCGTTGCCGACGGTGGAGATGATGTCCTGGCCGGGCGCGGAGACGTCGATGCGCGTCTTGTGGTTGGAGAAGTCGGAGATCGTGCCGTTCTCGTCCACCGCCGCGACGGACAGGACGCCCGGGTAGTTGGCCGGGTAGCCGGCGGTCTCCTTGCCGCGCTCGTCCTTGTCGACGTTGCCGGCGGCCGCGACGATCAGCACGTCGTGCTGCTTCGCGACCTGGACGGCCTGGCGCAGCAGCGTGGTGTCGGGCGCGCGCGCCGACACGTTGATGACGTTCGCGCCATGCTCGGCGGCCCACGTGATGGCCTTCGGCAGCAGGGTGTTGTCCTCGGTGCTCTCACCGGTGGTGAACTTGGCGTCGATCAGCCTGGCCTGCGGCGCGACGCCGACGAACGGGACGTTGCGGCGGCGCAGGTCGGAGGCGGCGATGATGCCGGCGACCTCGGTGCCGTGCCCGTAGCAGTCGGTGGGGGTGGTGCCCGTCGCGTCGAAGCTGCCGCTGATCTTGCCCTTGAGCTGCGGGTGGGCGGCCTCGATGCCGCTGTCGACGACGGCGACGGTCACGCCGGCGCCGCGGCTGATGGACCACGCCTGCTCGAAGTCCAGTCGGCGCTGCGCCCACGGCTCCTGGGTGATCGCCGAGGCGGGCTGGCCGCTCGGCTTGTTGCACTGCGCACCGGACGAGCCCTGCTGCTTCTGCGGCTGTCTCGGCTTCTCGGTCTTCTTCTGCGTCGGCTTCGTGGTGGGGGACGGCGCGACGTACGGGCGGCCGCCGGGCGCCGCAGACGCGGCCGGGGCGAACACCAACGCCGAGGTCAGGGCCAGGCAGGTGGCGCCGGCCACGAGTCCCGCTCCGCGCATACCCCATCTCTCCTGAAACCGTGCGAACGCCATGACTCTAGACGATCCCCGCCGTTATCCGGACTCCTCGTCCTTGCGCGGCGGTTCGACGCGGCTGTCGTCCCAGGTCCAGCCGAGGGTCCGGGCGGCCTCGGCGAGGGCGTCCCGGGTACGGCCGCTGATCTCGACCGGGTAGTCGGCCATGCCGGTGTCGTGCTGGACGATCACGTCGGGGCCCGCCGAACAGGGCGGTGTCGGCGCCGAGTTCCCGCCAGTTCTGGAAGCCCATCGGCCGGTAGGCCGCCTCGATGCGGTCCCGCGGTGGCGGGCCGTCCGCGAAGTCTCCGTCGACGAGCTGCACCGACCACCCGAAATGGGACGGCAGCCGGACGGCGGCGAGCAGCACAAAGAACTCCGAGATCGACCGGGCCTGCAGCACCCACTCGTCCTCGTCCACGCTGACCAGGACCCGCGGGTCGTCCTGGCCGGCCTCGCAGGCGAGGTAGCCCCATTCGTTGCAGTACTGATATTCGGCTTTGAAGACGCAGAGCCGCAGGTCACCGCCGGGTTCGACGAACGGGTTGGCCTCGGGCAGCCCCTCGGCGACGCCGTAGCCGGACGGGTCGGGCCGCAGCGTCGGCGGGTACTCGGGGTTAGTCCAGTACAGGCGCGGCGAGTAGGTGAAGGAGTTGAACGGCAGGTCCCACCACTCGTCCAGGGCCGCGGGGATGGGCAGCGCAAGGTCGACGCCCTCGAAGGGGTCCTCCTCCTCGCCGGTCCATCCCTCCTTGAGCGCGCGGACGTAGGCGCGGTGCTCGCTCTCCGACCATTTCGGCCACGGGACGGCTCCGGCGGGCACCTGGTAGCCCCACTCGTCCTGGAACTGCCGCAGCAGGTCCCAGCGCGGATGCGGCGGCGCCAGCCGGTCCGCGAAGCGCCCATAGTCGATGATCTCCGTCACGGTGGCAGCGTAGCGGCGAACCGGGGCACGACGGACCCGCATCGGCGGCGCCGTCAGGAGGTGTAGTGGCCGTCGTCCATGCCGTCGCCGAAGTCGCGGGCCGACTTGACGGCCTCCGCGCCGGTCCGGGCCCACAGGCTGCCCGCCACGTTGGCGGTCTGGCCGACGAACGAGCCGTCCATGGCCTCGGTGTAGCGGCGGTAGGCGGACGGCGTGAACATGACCTCCGCCACGTTCGAGCCGTTGATCTTCGGGTCGGCCCAGCGGTTGATCTGGTCGCTGCGCCGGCCGAGCGCGGCGGCGGCGTCGGCGGCGCGCGTGCTGGTGCCGCTGAAGCGGTCCACGAACCGCCGGATGACCTGCAGCAGCCGGGCGAGCCGCTTGCCGAGCCGGGCGAACAGCGCGATGGCGTCGCCGACGACGCTGGCGATGAAGAAGCCGAGCGAGCCGCCGAAGGTGAACACCGAGGTCGCCAGGGCCAGCAGCGCCTTGGAGACGACCTTGCCGACCCACTCGGAGATCGCCGCGAACACGAACGCGCGCTCCACCGCGACGACCTGCCCGGCGACGGCGATGCCCTGGGAGGTGTGCTGCGCGGTCTGGGCGACGGCGCTCAGCGCGCCGACGTACTCCTTGGCCGTGTTGCGGTAGGCGGTGGACGCGTCGCCGCCCCACGCGGCGACGTCGCCGATGGCGTCGGAGTAGTCGTTCGCGGCGCCCATCAGCTCGGTCGCGACGTTGGACCAGGTCTTCGACAGCGCCTGGATCTGCTTGGGGTCGCCGGTCAGCACCTCCAGCGGCTCGCGCAGGAACGCGATGTGCTCCAGCAGCCACCCGACGCCGGCGCTCAGGACCGCGCCGAGCGGGTCGAGCGCGATGCCGAGGGCGTCCAGGCCGACGGCGAGTCCGTCGACCGCGAGGGTCTCCCAGTTCTTACCGTCGCCGATGTCGGCGACGAGGCCGTCGATGCTGTCGGCGAGGCCGGCGCCCTCGAACCGCTTCTGCCCCTCCGGCTGCGCGATCAGGTCGTTGGGGGTGGTCATCGGGCCTGCTTCGTGAGCGCCTCGATGGCCTTCTCGACCGCCTCGTAGTTCTGCCTGGTGCTGCGCAGCCCGGTGGCCAGCGAGCGGCCGAGCTCAGCGGCCTTCTTCACCATGTCGTCGGAGTCGCCGAACAGGCCGGCGAGCGTCGGCTCGATGATCGGGGAGCAGAGCGCGCCGTACATCTGCCAGCCGCCGAGCGTGGACTGGGCGGCGGCCTGGTTCGCCTTGTCGACGCGTCCGACGGCGTGGTCGACCTTGCCCGCGTGCGTGTCGAGCGCGGACCTCTCTACTTCGAAACCGTTCTCGCCCATGGGGCTCCTTCGGGTGCGGGGCGGTCGCCGGAAGGATCACCGGCGAGGGGCGGGCGCGCTGACGAACGCCGGCGTCCGGATCACCGAGACCGGGTCACCAGGGCCGGCGGTCCTGCTCGTCGTCCTCGTCGGCCGGGGGCAGCGCGGCGCGCAGGAAGTCCATGGCCTCGGAGTCGTCGCCGACGACCTGCGACATGATCTCGACGGTGCGGGCGGCCCCGCGCCCGCACGCCTTCCGGTAGGTCTCCATGATCGACGCGGTGAGCTGGGCGCCGCTCATCCGGTCGGCGTGCGAGGACAGCCGCAGGTCCAGCAGCACGCCGCTCGGGTTCACGGTCACGGTGACCGCGTTGTCCCGGCTGGTCAGCGTCGTGGTGTTGGCGGCCAGTTCCTGTTGGGCACGGTCCGCGCGCTCCTTCATGTCCGCGGCCCACTGCTGCTGGTCGCGCAGCCACTTCTCAGGGTCGGCGATGGCGGGCGGCAGGTTCGGGTCCATGCACTTCTCTTCCGGACGGGTGACCGGATCCGGACATTACAACAAAGATTCACCGTGTCGCCACGTAGCGATCTTTATTCGGCCAGGGAGCGGCGGTACGGCGCCGGGTCAATCGCCGGAACGGTCCACCTGCGCCACCTGCGCCGCTTGCTCCAGCCGCGCCCGGTCGTCGAGCCACTCGTGCGGCGGACGGCCCGCGCCCAGCTCGACGAGCGGGACGCCCGGCGCCAGATCGTGCAGGGCCCGCTCCAGCGCGCGCCGATTCAGCCACCAGTCCCGCTGGCGGACGTAGGCGCTGACCGCGTGGTCGCGCGGGAAGGCGTCACCGGCCAGGCGTTCGACCATGTGGCCGAGGGTCTCGCGGTCGGTGTCGCGCAGGTCGGGGCGTTCGCGGGCGGCGGTGAGCCGCTGCTCGAACTCGGCGACGCCGCCCGGCGCACCGTCCCGGAGACTGACGCCGAGGTGGCGCATCGGCGCGCGGCGGACGACCCGGGGAACGTCGAACCGGACGATCGCGTCCACGTCCGACCACGGGAAGAACCGCGGCGGCGTCCCTGGCCCCGCGCCGATCCGGACGCCGTCCGGCTCGACGGCGAACGCCGTCCACCGGCTGCGCGCCATGCGGCGCAGGCGCGCGATCCCGCTGCCGACCAGCCACAGGACGAGCACGACCCAGAACACGACGCCGAGGACGGCCTGCCAGGCCCGCATCTCCGCCATGAACATCCCCGCCGCCACGAGCGGAGCGGCGGCCGCACCGATGACGATCATCAGCACGGGCAGCACCGGGACGAACCGGACTCTGTACGGCATCCGGTGAGCTTAGAGGCGCCGTCGGCCGTACTAGCATTCGGCGGGTGCAGTCCACCGCGCCGGTCCCTCCGCCCCCGGGGGAGCCGTTCGGCGAAGGCGGGAACCGCGCGTCCGCGAGGCGCCGGCTGGTCCCCGTCATCGTCGTGTGCGCCGCCGCTGCGCTGGCGGCCGTGACGTGGGCGGCGGGCGGGTTCAAGGAGGCGCCGAAGCAGCCCGTCGAGAAGCCCGGCAAGGCGCTGGACGCCGGCCTGTTCACCGTGACCGTGCACGACGCGCGGATCGGCCTGGTGAAGGGCCCGTTCGACTCGGCCGCGAAGCGGTACCTGATCGTCCGGATGCGGGTCGTCAACAACGGCAAGGAGACCGCGTCGCTCGGCGACGGCGGGCTGGCGGACGGGCTCGCCGCGCGCACCAAGGCCGGCAAGTGGCTCGAACCCGACGACGTCGAGGGTGTCGCGGCGGGCGCGAAGACGAACACGACGCAGCCCGGCCTGCCCGTCGAGGCCTCGGCGATGTGGAAGATGGGCCCGGCGGACGCGCCGACCCGGTTCACCATCGGGCTGCGCAAGTGGGAGTACCGGACCGGGTTCACCGACGTCAGCTACAACTGGCTGGTCGACCGCCAGAGCGACTCGCTGGTCGCCAGGATGACGCTCCCGATCGCCGCGCCCGCGCCGATCGCGAGCCCCGCGCCGTCCTCGACGCGCGCGCTGTCCCCGACCCGGACGGCGCGGCCGACGCGCGGCGCGTCACGTCCGCCCGCGCAGCGCACCCGCCCCGCGAAGCCCCGGCCGACCGCGAGCCACCGGTGAACGGGCGGGCGCTGCTGGTGCGGGGCGGGACCGCCGTCGTCGGGACGGCCCTGCTCGCCGCCGCGATGTGGGTGCACACGATGCGCCCGCAAGTGGACGCCAAGGAGATGGACCCGATCCGCAACGGCGGAAAGGTCGGGCAGGTCGTCTCCAACCGGATGTTCAGCGTCCGCGTCGACGAGGTGAAGGCGGCACGGTCGCTGGCGCCCGAGCTGAGCTTCGGCAACCAGCCGGCGATCGGCACCGACGGCATCTACCTCGCCGTCCGGATACGGGTGAAGAGCCAGCGCGAACCGCTCCGGCTCGGGACCGCGATGCTGGAGACGCCCGGCGGCTACCGCTACCGCTACGACCCGCGGGTCGGCCCGTCGAGCGACGTCCCGGACATGGAGCCGATGATCTGGGCGCCGGGGACGCTGCTGTTCGAGCTGCCGAAGAAGCGCCTGCAAGGGGCCCACCTGGTCGTCGGGACGGGCGGGCTGCTCCCCCAGCTGTCCGCCGCCGCCGACATCGACCTCGGGATCGGGAAATCCGACGCGGAGGCGCTGATCAGCGGCGCCGCCGACCGCTACGACCCGGAGGCCGCGACACCATGACGACCGCCGGTCCCGCCTTCGGCGACCCCTACGACGACCCGCAGCGCACCAACCCCGACCTGCCCCGCGTCACCCCCGCGCCGCGGCTGCGCCCCCGCGACCGGCGCATCGTCCAGGCGCTGGCGCTGACCGCCCTGCTGCCCGCGTTCCTCGTCCTGAAGTGGACGGACGAGACCGACAGCATGCAGAAGAACCTGAAGCCGCCCGAGAAGGTGACGACCGTCCCGAACGGCGCGACCGGCACGCTGGCGGGCGCCCAGTGGAAGGCGGTCGCCCGGCAGGCCCGCGCGCCGCTCGCCTTCGGGACGAAGCCGAAGGACGACACCGTCACCGAACTGCAGGTCGTGCTCGCCGTCCGGCCGGACGACGCGGCCGCCGCGAAGACGATCGGGTCCTACGGCTTCGTCTACACCTTCACCGACGGCGGCGGCCGCAGCTGGTCGGCGAACGGCCTCGCCGCCGGGACGCCGCGTCCGGGCGCCGTGACGCGGCTCACCGTCAGGGGGACGGTGCCCCGAACCGAGGCTGCGGCGCTGGCGCTGCGGGTGCAGGCGCCGAAGACGTCACGGAAGTCCGGGAAGCCACTGCCTTCGCTGCGTTTCGCTCCGTGACCCGCGCCATCACCAGGTTGAACGCCGCCGCGAGCAGGCAGATCCGCAGGATCTCGAAGACCAGCCCGGTGCCGTAGTCCACCATCGGCAGCCGCGGCATCCACCACGTCACCTCGTGCGGGCCGAGCAGCTCGTACACCCACCGGCGGGACGCGTCCTCCCCCACGTCCAGCGCGGAGAACAGCAGGCAGAACACCGCGAACGGCAGCATCCCGGACCGGCGGACGAGCCGCAGCCCGTACCAGGCGGGCAGCCACATCTCGCGGAACCCGCGGGTCAGCACCTCCCGGACGCTGCCCTGCCGCTCGATCCCGCCGGCCGCCGCGAGCCGCCGCGCCGCCCGGCCGCGCCCGAGCACGACCCGCTCGTCACCGGCGTCCAGGCCGAGGATCACCCCGGCGATGACCAGCCAGATCAGCGCGCCGAGCACCGCGTCCTTGAACGGCGGCCACAGGTCCGGGACGGGTCCGGCGGCGCCGTCGACCCACTGCCAGGCCTGCCGCGCGGTGATCCAGCCGACCGCCTTGCCGCGCAGCTGGTCGATCGTGAAGATGCCGAACAGCGTGAAGTTGATCTCCAGGAAGGCCATCAGCGCGCCCGCCGAGCGGCCGAGCCGCTCCTCCAGCAGCCACTCCACCGCAGTCTTGACCAGGAAGAACGCGACCGTGATGGCGACCGCGAGGATGAGGTGCTTCTGCAGCGAGAGCAGCATCCCCATGCCCTTGAGCTGCCCCTGGAAGCCGCCCTCGGCGAACCCGCGGCTGGAGGCCATGTCGGCGAACTCGCGGGCGTCGTCGGTCTGCATCCCCCACGCCAGGTAGAAGATGACGAACGGCAGCGCCGCCCGCGCCATCGCGCCGACCACCGACTCCTCGTTGCCGACCGCCCACGGCGTCAGGTCGCCGTCCGCCTCTCGCGCGTGCACCACGTCCAGGCCCTCGCGGACGCAGTGCACCATCAGCACGGCGGTGGCCAGCGTGATCACCACCAGCAGGCCGACGGTGACCAGCGGCGCGACCGTCGCCGCCGTCCCCTTCGCCCCGCCGAGCCGGTACCCGCCGTACAGCACGCCGTACCGCAGCAGCCGCCCCGCGGTGAACCACAGGGTCAGCGGCAGGACGAACCGCCCCGCGAGCTTGAGCGCGGCCCACGGCAGCAGCAGCGGCGAGCGCGCGGACAGTACGGACATCGCGCCGATGCTACTCCGCGGACCCCGGCCGCCCCACCGTCCGGAGAACGGCGAACCCCGCCGCCCGGACGGACCGGGACGGCGGGGTTCGGCGATTCGGATCAGATGGTCGGACCGGACGGCCGGATCAGATGGCCACCTCGAGCGCCGCGACCTCACCGGTCTTGGCGGTGACGGCGTTGTCGACGCTCACCCCGCCCGCGGCCAGGACGCGCACGGTCCAGTCGCCGTCGGCGGCGAAGAAGCGGAACACGCCCTCGTCGCCGGTGACGACCTCCGCGGTGAACTCGCCGGTCGAGTCGAGCAGGCGCGCGTACGCGCTCGACACGGGGGCGCCGTCACGGGTGACGGTGCCCTGGATGACGGCCTCGTTGGTCAGGTCGACGGTCGCGGGTAGGTGCGCCGTCTGCTCGGGCGCTGCGCAGCCCTGGGTCATTGCTCCTCCATCTCCGTGCACACGGAAGGATTCGTTCCGCCGGCGGCGGTGGGGTGTTCTCTGGGCGGTGGCGTGCTCTCGGACTCGTGGTGCTCGGGCCGGCCGAGCCCGGATTACTTGGGCTCGCCGAGTTCGATCGGCACGCCGACCAGCGAGCCGTACTCGGTCCACGAGCCGTCGTAGTTCTTCACGTCCTGCAGGCCGAGCAGCTCGCGCAGCGCGAACCAGGTGTGCGACGAGCGCTCGCCGATCCGGCAGTAGGCGATCGTGGACTTGCTCAGGTCGACGCCGGCCTCGGTGTAGATCTGCCGGAGCTCGTCGTCGGACTTGAACGTGCCGTCGTCGTTGGCCGCCTTCGACCACGGGATGCTGCGCGCGGTCGGCACGTGGCCGGCCCGCTGCGACTGCTCCTGCGGCAGGTGCGCCGGGGCGAGCAGCTTGCCGCTGAACTCGTCCGGGGACCGGACGTCGATCAGGTTCTTGGCGCCGATCGCGTCCACGACCTCGTCGCGGAAGGCGCGGATCGCCAGGTCCTGCTCCTGCGCCTTGTAGTCGGTGCGCGGCCGGGACGGGACGTCCTCGACCAGCTCGCGGGAGTCCAGCTCCCACTTCTTGCGGCCGCCGTCGAGCAGCTTGACCTTGCCGTGCCCGTACAGCTTGAAGTACCAGTACGCGTAGGCGGCGAACCAGTTGTTGTTACCGCCGTAGAGGATCACCAGGTCGTCGTTGGCGATGCCCTTGGAGGACAGCAGCTGCTCGAAACCGGTCTTGTCCACGAAGTCGCGGCGGACCGGGTCCTGCAGCTCGGTCTTCCAGTCGATCTTCACGGCGCCACGGATGTGGCCCTTGTCGTAGGCGGACACGTCCTCGTCCACCTCGACCAGGACCAGGCCGGGGTCGTCCAGGTGGGCCTCGACCCAATCGGTGTCCACCAGGACGTCGGAGCGGCTCATGCGGGAACCTCCCTGTCGGAGCGAATCTTCGCGGTGATACGTCGGAAGAGCGGATATATCTCGCAGCCGAGGCAGAACCCGAACGCCGCGTTCAGGAACGCCGCCGCCAGCGCGAGGGCGGTGGCACCGATGCCGAGCCAGGTGATCCCCGTCCCGTATCCGACCGTCCCCGCCAGGGCGAAGACGAACCCGACGCCCTGCGCGAAGCGGGGCGGGGCCTCGTCCTCGGTGTCCCGGGGAGGGGCGAGCCGGGGGCGGATCAGCGCTTTGAACACCAGCCCGTACGGGGCGTACCGGAGGCCGAGGAACGCGCCGATGGCGAACACGACGGCCTGAGCGGCGAGCAGTGCCCAGCTTCCGGTGACCAGGACCACCACGAGAACGACCGTCGTGACCGAAGCGCCGAAGCGCGGCCCACGCGGATCAACCTGCATCGGGGTGCTCCAGGGCGGAGAGGAAGCGTGCGTACGAGCGTGGAAATCGGAAGAGCTCGGGGCGCGGAAGGGCTCGATGCCTCAGGCCGGGCGACAGAGCGAGGCGGCCACGCGGCAGAAGTCGACCGCGCGGCGCTTCGTGAGCATCTGCTCTGTCCAGTAACGCACGACCACGATGTTAAGCCGACAATCCACGCGCTGTCACATCCGTCTCGCCTTGCGAGACAGTGACATGTGTCTTATCGCAGGTCATCCGGGTACGGCTCACTGGTTGACCTGCCCCTCCCGGGGTCTTGACAGCGTCGAGCGGCGCCCGGCCGCGGCGGTGCCCGGTCACGGGATCGCGACGCCGAGCGCGGCGATCACGTCGGCCTTGCGGGGCGCCCCGGCGGCGCGCCGGACGACCCGTCCGGCACCGTCCAGGATGAGGACCGTCGGCGTCCGCACGACGTTCAGCCTGCGGACCAGCTCCAGGTGCGCCTCGGCGTCCAGCTCCACGTGCGCGACGCCGTCCACCATCCCGGCGACCTCGCCGAGGACGCGGCGCGTCGCGCGGCAGGGGGCGCAGAACGCGCTGGAGAACTGGACGAGCGTGGCCTTCTCACCGAGGTCGGCGCCCAGCTCGTCGGGTCGAAGGGTGTCGCCCACCTGGTCGTCGCCGTCCTTCCCCGCACCCGTGCCCGCGCGCGCCGGCGCCGCGCGCAGCACGCCGTCGCGGCGGCGGCGGACGAGTCCGAACACCGTCGCCGCCACCAGCACCGCCACGGCAACCCATACTCCGGTCATCGTTGGCGACAACCCGCCGGAGCCCGCGTTTCTTCCACGGACGCGAGCCTACGTGGGGATGGTGAGCAGCGGCTTCCCGTCCAGGCCGACGATCTCGAAGGAGTACAGCTGGCCGCGCGGGAACATCGTCGAGCCGTGGTAGTCGCCGTAGCCGCTGTCGTAGGGGACGGACCAGCTGCCGATGGCGTCCCGCCGCCCGTCCCGGGCGATCACCATCATCCGGCAGTGCTCCCCCTTCGGCACGCCCGACAGGTACAGCTCGACCTGCGTGCCCCACTCCTTGCGCTGGAGCCAGACGATCCCCTTGATCCTGGTGTCGGGGTCGGTGGCGACGATCCGCTCGCCGCGGCCCGTCGGCCGCACCGTCTGCTCCGGCTCGGGTTCGGACGAGGCCGACGGAGACCCCGAGGCGGCTGGCGGCGACGCGGTACGGCCGCCGTCCTCCGACGAGAACACCAGGCCGCCGAACAGCGCCCCCACGACGAGCAGCAGGCATGCGGCGGCGGCGAGCGGGGCCCAGCGCCCGATCGAGCGCGGGCCCCGTCCGCCGGCCCCCCGCCCCAGCGGGCCGAGCCATCCCCTCCGTCGTTCGGCCGCGCGGGACAGCAGCCCGTCCAGCAGTTCGGGACCGGGCCCCTCCGCCTCCCCCCGCCGGACCACCTGCTCCAGCTGGGACTCCTCGACCCGGCCGAGCAGCGCGGGCAGCCCCGCCAGTCCGGCCAGCTCGTCCCGGCACGCCGGGCAGCCCTCCAGGTGCGCATCGACCTGCCCGCGCTCGGCCGGGTCGATCGCGCCGACCACGTACACGCCGAGCGAGGTGCGCACGTCCGCGCATTCGTTCATGGCGCCAACCCCCGCTCCTCCAATGCGAGTTTGAGCGCCCGCAGTGCGTAAAACGTGCGGGACTTCACGGTGCCCGCCGGGATGCCGAGCGACTTCGCCGCCTCGGCGACCGACCGGCCGCGGTAGTAGGTCTCCACCAGCACGGCCCGGTGCGACGGGGTCAGCTCGGCGAGCGCCTCGGCGACCGTCCAGGACTCCAGCGCCCGGTCGATGTCGTCCGACCCCGGCACGGTCGTCAGCACGTGCTCGTCGATGCCGGTCTCCGGGGGCCGCGCCCGCTTCGCCCGGTGCGCGTCCACGACGAGGTTCCGCGCGACGGTGAACAGCCACGGACGCACCGGACGGCCCGCGAGCGCGTCCGGGTGCTTCCAGGCGCGCAGCAGCGTCTCCTGCACGACGTCCTCGGCCTGGAGCCGGTCGCCGCCGGTCAGCCGCAGGACGTAGCCGAGCAGCGGCCCGCCGTGCTCGCTGTACAGGGCGCGCAGCAACCCCTCATCCGCGGTGGGACCCACACCACTGTCACGTATCCGCGGCCGCACCGGTTCAGGGTGTTCGCGGCTATTTCTGCTGCTGCTGGAGATCGTTGAGGTTGACGTTGTGGGCGGTCGCGCCGACCCGCAGCCCCTCGGGGGTCGGCTGGATCTCGCTGATCTGCGACCCGACGGGCAGGTCCCGCACCGGGACGATCCAGGTGAGCTGCTGGCGGACCAGCGTCAGCGGCAGCTGCGCGGCCCCGTCGGTGCCCACCGACTCCGGCGTGATCGCGATCCCCTTGGAGGTCGGCTTCACCGACACCACCGCGCTGCCGTTCACCGGGAAGCCGAGGACGCTGCCGGTCAGGTCCACGGCGAGGTCGTCGCCCTTCGGCGCGATGCTCTTGACCTCCTTCGGCGCCTCCTTCTTGATCACGTCGTAGGGGACGATCGCGGAGGCGGTCGCGGTGTCGGCCGTCATGTTCGTGGTGTCGCCGTTGATCACGTCCGACAGCGGCGCGTTCAGCCCGCGCATGTCCACCTTGACGCCGGAGACGGTGACGCCCTGCTCGGTCCAGTCGCCGATGTCCACGGTGATGTGGTGGTACTCGCCGCCGACCACCTGCGTCAGGAACGGGATGCCGTGGATCGTGACATCGGGCTTCTGCGGCAGGTTGTACTGCGCCGCGACCTGCTGCCCGATCCGGTCCTGGGCGATCCGGACTCCGACCCGGTCGGCGACGACGAGGCCCACGGCGACCACGATCAGCAACGCCAGCAGTGCTTTGCGCATCTCTCTCCCTCGGGCGGCGGCACGCGCGCGATGACGGCGCCGCCACACCTTATTGCCCAGAACGCCCGAGTCGAGTCGCACTGCGGAATGAGATCGGCGCGCCCCGCGTCACACCGCGAGATCAGCCGCCGGCGAAGGGCGGCAGCACCTCCACCACGCCGCCTTCGGGGAGCGGCACCGCCTCGTGCGGGCGGCCGCCCACCGGGTCCCCGTCGATCAGGAACGAGCTGCGTCCGACGACCCGCGCGAACTCCGCGCCGCGCCCGTCCCGCGCCAGCGCCGCCTCGATCGCCTCCGCCAGCGTGCCGGCGTCGTAAGGCTCCTCATGCGTCCCCGCCGCCGCCTTCGCGGCGGCCCAGTAGCGCATCGTCCCTCTGGCCACGCTCCCACGATCTCATGCCCGCGCCGCAGGTGGCCATTGCCCGCCGGGACGGCTCGGATATGCTCATGACGAGGGATCCGGGCGACGAGGCCATGGAGTTCATCCGCAAGGCCCCTGCATGGCCGCCTCGTCTTCGAGCCGCCGACCGTGGCCGGGGGCTTTGGAGGATGGGCCGCCTGGGTCCTAACGTCTTTTAGGGACGAGGAGGCGGCACTTGAGCAGTTTGCTCTTGCTGACCAACGCGCTGGAGCCGTCCGACGAGGTCCTGCCCGCGCTCGGGCTGCTGCTGCACTCGGTGCGGGTCGCCCCCGCCGAGGCGTCCGCGCTGATCGACGCGCCGCCCGCCGACGTCGTGCTGGTGGACGCGCGGCGCGACCTGGTCCAGGCCAAGAGCCTGTGCCGGCTGCTGCGCACCACCGGACTGGACTGCCCGCTGCTCGGCATCGTGACCGAGGGCGGCCTCGCCGCGCTCAGCTCCGAGTGGGGGCTGGACGACCTGCTGCTGCAGACCGCCGGGCCCGCCGAGGTCGAGGCGCGGCTGCGGCTCGCGGTCGGCCGGGCCGCCGCGGTCGCGGGCGCCGACGAGGTGCCCGGCGAGATCCGCAGCGGCGAGCTGACCATCGACGAGGCCACCTACACCGCCCGCCTGCGCGGCCGGATCCTGGACCTCACCTTCAAGGAGTTCGAGCTGCTGAAGTACCTCGCGCAGCACCCGGGCCGGGTCTTCACCCGCGCCCAGCTGCTGCAGGAGGTGTGGGGCTACGACTACTTCGGCGGCACCCGGACGGTCGACGTGCACGTCCGGCGGCTGCGCGCCAAGCTCGGCGCCGAGTACGAGTCGCTGATCGGCACCGTCCGCAACGTCGGCTACCGCTTCGTCCCCGACCACCGCCCCGGCGACGCCGAAGAAAGAACCCCCGCCAAAGCGTAGTCGCCCAGGCCCGGCGGGCCCGAAGCTCAGCCGACCTCACGGGCGGGCACGCGGAGCGAGTGCAGCGAGCGGAGCGGGGCTGCCCGCCGGGCGACAGGCTGTTTCGCGCGGAGCGCCAGCGGAGCGGGAAACAGCCTGTCGACCGTGACGGGGGTCAGGGGGTCGTCCCCCTGGAAACGACGGCGCCGGTGTCGGGGTCGAGGATCACCTGCTTCGCCTTGGGGTGGCGGAAGTCGAACATGCCCTCGATGCTGCCGGCGCGGCCGTCGAAGGAGGCGTCGCCGAGGCGGCCGGTGCCCCAGTTGTCCTCGATGAAGCGCAGCACCGACGCCTGCTCGACCGCGTGGTGGTCGACGTGGTTGACCTTCGCGTACGGCGAGACGACGAGCATCGGGAGGCGCTGGCTCGGGCCGCAGCGGTCCTGGTAGCCGCCCGCCGCCTTGACCTTCGTGCACAGGGGCTGGTCCTGGGCGGGGTCGGCGGAGCCGTTGGTGATGCGCGGCGCGGCGTGGTCGTACCAGCCGTCGGAGTCGTCATAGGCGAGGACGACGGCGGTGGACTTCCACTCCGGCGACTTCTGCAGCTTGTTGATGGTGCCGGTGACGAACTTCTGCTCGTCGATCGGGTCGGAGTAGCCGGCGTGGCCGTCCTGGTAGGACGGCGCCTTGAGGAAGCTGACGGCCGGCAGGTTGCGGGCGTTGAGCGCGGCGTCGAAGTCCGTCAGGTCGTACTGGTGGTTGGCCTGGTCGGTGCGGCCGATGGCCTGGACGGATGAGGGCGGCAGGTGCTTCTCGTTCGCCGTCGACTTGTAGTACTGGAACGGCTCGTGGTGCGGGCTGTAGTCGACGACCTGGTTCTTGCCGATGTTGGCGTGGGCGGCGCCGCAGACGGCGTAGCCGTTCGCCTTGCCGGTGGGCCGGAACCCGCCCTGGAACCAGCCCCAGGTGACCTTCCTGGCGTTGAGGAGGTCGCCGACGTTCTTGCCGGTCATGACGGCGAGGGCGTTGGTCGAGGTGTGGTTGTTGTCGGAGCAGTCGTCGAACGCCGGGTCCGGGTCGTTGATCATCGTCCCGATGCCGTTCGCGTCCGGGGACTGCACGGCGTAGGCGTCGGAGACCTTCTCGTGGGTCTTCGGGTCGACCGCGTACACGCCGTGGGTCTGCCCGGAGATGAGGTTGATGGCGCCGGGGGTGGACGGCCCGAACGTCCCGTCCCACGAGTTGTCGCTCATGGCGTAGTGCTGGGCGTAGTTCCACATGCCGGTGACGGTGTTGCCGTCGAAGTAGTCCATGACGAGGCCGGGCTCGCCGAACAGGATCGGCTGGCCGGTGCACTTGTCCTTGCCGGTGAACTCGACGAACTTGTCCATCTTGCCGCCGTTGACGGCCTTCTGCTCGGCGCCGTAGTTGTGGTCCTGGTCGCAGGTGAGGGCCTGGGACGGGGTCAGCCGCTTCGGGTCGTACTGGTTCGGGTTGTGCTTCAGGAGCTTCTTGGTGAGGCCGTCGACCTTCGGGGTGTGCTTGGCGGGGTGGAACGGCGTCCCGTCGGTGTTGGCGGCGTGCGGGTAGGTGCCGAAGTAGTGGTCGAAGGAGATGTTCTCCCCGTAGATGACCACGACGTGCTGGATCGGCGTGCGCGCGGACGCGCCTGGCCCGTGCCCGGTGGCGCCCTGCTGGGACGCGAGGCCCGCCGACGCGCCGGACGAGCCGCAGGCGGC
>NZ_BAAAMR010000162.1:0-16317 GCF_039529375.1 Actinomadura napierensis | reverse complement strand
GGCCCCGGCGCCCCGGCGCGGTCCGGCGGCGCGCCGGTCACGCCGGCCCCGTCCCGGCCAGGATCTCGGCCAGGTGCATGACCCGGACGCCGCCGCGCAGCCGCGACAGCGCGCCGCCGATGTGCGCGAGGCAGCCGTTGTCGACCGCGCACACCACGTCCGCGCCGGTGTCGCGGACATGCCGCACCTTGTCGGCCACCATCGCCACCGACACGTCGGCGTTCTTCATCGCGAACGCGCCGCCGAACCCGCAGCACTCGTCCGCCGCCGGCAGGTCCACCAGGTCGAGGCCCTTCACCGCGCGCAGTAGCCGCAGCGGCCGGTCGGCGACGCCGAGGGTCCGCGCGGACTGGCAGGACGGGTGGTAGGCGACGCGGTGCGGGAAGTAGGCGCCGACGTCGGTCACGCCCAGCACGTCCACCAGGAACTCGGTCAGCTCGTAGACGGCCAGCTCCTCGGCGGCGCGGGCGAGCGCCGGGTCTCGGGCCGCCCGCGCGATCCGCGGATAGGCCTCGCGGACGGCCGCGGCGCACGACGCGGAGGGCGCGACGATCACCCCGGCGCCGTCGAACGCGGCGGTGAACGCGCGCGCCAGGCCGGCCGCCTCCCGGTGGTAGCCGGTCGTCCAGTGCACCTGCCCGCAGCAGGTCTGGCCCGGCGGGTAGGAGACCTCGTGGCCGAGCCGCTCCAGCAGCGCCGTCACGGCCTTGCCGGTCGCGGGGAACAGCGCGTCGTCGAAACACGCGACGAACAGCGCGACGCGCATACCGGCCTCACCCCCCACGCCTCGCAAAGCCTCGCCCCCGGGGCACATCGTAGGGCGCCCGGAGGCACCGTCCGGGGAAAACGATCGCACACGCCGACCGGATCCGGGCGCCCTGGTAAGGAGGATCAAACCAGTGGGAAGGTTTCCCGGCCGGACGGCGTGTCGCCGTTCGCCCGCTATCGCACGTGAGGGACGCTATGCCTGGCACCTCGGAGTGAGGCGGGTCACAGATCACCGGTACTCCGGTACCACGGGACAACCGTCCCAACGGGCTATGGCCGCTCCGGGCGAACCGTTCCACACTGGGGTGCGTCATAAGAGAAAACACCACGACCGACCAGTAGTTGAGACCGGAGGCACGCCGATGTGCCCGCACCAGCCGCCCTGTCCCTCGCACAACGCAACCGACCGCGACGCCGCCAGGACGCTCGCCGCACATCCCGAACAGGGGTGGAGCCTGCTGTGCAACGGTGTCGTGCTCTTCGAGGACACCGGCGAGCTGCTGCCCGACGGAGCAGTCATCGCACCGCACCGGCCGACGGACCTCAAGGCGCCGTCCGCCGCGTGACCAGTCTCCAACGGGGGACTAGTTCGAACGGGTGATCATCCTCGGGGGCACGCCCGCCCGACCACGACCTCTGGGCCCGCACCGGGCCCAGAGGCGTTCTGCTTCTCCGGCCCTTCGCAGCGGTCCTGTCAGCGGCCGCTCCGGACAGGGGACGCCGCCCACCGCCGCAGCCACGGCTCCGCCGCCCGGCCCGCATCGGCCGGGTTCTTGTTCAGGTCGTGCCGCTCCCCCGGCAGCACCGTGACCTGAGCCGCGTCCGCCGCGTCCGGCACCCCGAACGGGTCGCGGTCCCCGTTGACGACCAGCACCTCCACGCCCGCGCCGCGCAGCTCGTCCACCCGGGTCTTCTCGGGCCTGCCCGGCGGGTGCAGCGGGAACGCCAGCGCGATGACGCCCGCCGCTCCGGCCTCCGTCGCCGTCCTGCACGCGACCCGCGCGCCGTTGCTGCGGCCGCCCTGGACGAGCGGGACGTCCCCGAACCGCTCCCGCAGCACCCCGATGACCTCCAGCCAGGCCTCGTCCTGCTTGGCGGCCGGGCCGGGCGCCCGCCGCCCCGCCAGCCGGAACGGCTGCAGGACCCGCGCGACCGCGCCGCCCAGGCCGAGCGCGGCGTCCCGGACCGCGAGCAGGTCCGGCGCGTCCACTCCCCCGTTCGACCCGTGCGTCAGCACCAGCAGGAACGCCGGCCGGTCCGGCTCGTCCAGGGTCGCCTCGGCGGGCCCGTGCGCGGTCTGGATCTGCATACCGCCACGGTATCCGCCCCGCACGTCCGATGATCTTGTGGGGCACACTGGACGGATGGAGCAGATGACCGACAGTGAATGGCGCGCCTTCGTGTCCGAGGGCACCCGCACCGGAAAGGCCGGCGTCACCCGCAAGGACGGCACGCCGCACGTCACGCCCGTCTGGTTCGTCCTCGACGGCGACGACCTGCTGTTCACCACGCACAACGAGAGCATCAAGGGCCGCGTCCTGCGCCGCGACCCGCGCCTGTCGGTGTGCGTGGACGACCAGACGCCGCCGTACTCGTACGTGATGATCCAGGCCGAGGCCCGCCTCGTCGAGGACCTGGACGAGCTGCTCAGGTGGGCGACCGTCCTCGGCCGCCGTTACATGGGCCCCGAGCGCGGCGAGGAGTTCGGGAAGCGCAACGCCGTCCCCGGCGAGTACCTCGTCCGCGCCCGGATCACCAAGGTGGTCGCCGAGCGCGACGTCGCGCACTGAGGTCAGGCGGTGGGACGGTCGGGCGGCGCCGGCTCGCCCATCGCCAGCCGCAGCCGCTCGGCGAAGCTCTCGTGCAGCAGCGGACCCCACGGGTAGCCGTCCGGGACGCGGACGGCGTCGCCGACGGCGTCCGGCGCCTCGCCCGGGGGGCTCTCGCCCCGCTCGCCGGAGTACCGCACGGCCAGCAGCGCGTACATGTGGTCGAGGGCGCCGAACGCCTCGCCGGCGAGGGCGGGCAGCGTGCCGTCGGTGACGGCCTGCTCGACGACCGGTTCCCACCACAGGTCGGCGGGGTCGGCCGGATCGTCGGGGTCGTCGCCGAAGTCGCGGCGCAGCCGGGCCCGGACCTGACCGGCGACCCCCGGGTCCGCGAGCCCGCGCCGCCACACCTCGCCCGCCTCCGGGCCGCGCCCGCGCAGCGGCAGCGTCCGCGCCAGCAGTTCCGTCGCGAGCGGCCCGACCTCGGGGTCGGCGGGACCGGCCGGGTCGCCGAGCGCCGCCCCGAACGCGCCGACGGCCTGGTCGAGGTAGGAGATGCCGAGCGCGACGGCGAGCCGCGCGAAGGCGTAGGGGGCGCCGTCCCGGTCGATCAGCCTGAGCCCGGCGGCCAGCACCCGCTGCGCGCGTGCGGGCTCGCCGCGCTCCAGCAGCCGCTGGGCCAGCTCGTGCGCGGCGGGCGGCCCGTACTCGGGGTCGCCCGTCCCGACCACCGCCTCCCAGTGCCCGCGCGCCTCCTCGAAGTCGCCGGCGTCGTCGGCGAACCGGGCCAGCGCGAGATGGGCGGGCGGCAGGTAGGCCGGGTTGCCGAAGTCGACGACGACGCGCCAGGCCGGCGCCGCCTCCTCGTGCTCGCCGGCCCGCTCATGGGTGAGCGCCAGATGGTAGGCGGCGCGGGGCCCGTACTCGGGGTCGCCGGTGGCGATGGCGGCCCGGTCGGCCTCGCGGGCCGCCTCGACGTCCCCGCCGTCGTCCAGCACGACCGCGAGGCCGAGCGCGGCCTGCGCGCGGCACGGGGTGTCGCCGAGGGCGAGCACCCGCTCGAACAGCAGCGCGGCCTCGCGGGCCGCGCCGTTCTCCGCGAGGCTCCGCGCCTCCTCGCACAACAGGGCCGGATCGCCGGCCGCGGACTCGCTCATCGGTCTTCTGCCCTCTGGGGGTCGGGGTCCGCCCAGAGCCTAGCGACCGGACACCGCCCCGTCCCGGCCGACACTCAGAAACCCCACCAAGATCACGCACACGGCCGCGTCCCCCCGCGTCGGCTGAACACCCGTCCGGAAGACCGGACCCCAGCCCCCTCGCGGGCCCGCCCGCCGGTCGGCAGGCTGTTTCGCGCGGAGCGCCAGCGGAGCACGAAACAACCTGCCGACCGTGACGGGGGTTCCAGGGGGTCGCCCCCCTGGGAGAAATCAATCCTCGAAGGCCTCCGGGGGCGGGCAGGAGCAGACGAGGTTGCGGTCGCCGTAGGCCTGGTCGATGCGGCGGACCGGGGGCCAGTACTTGGTCTCGCGGAGCGCGGGGACGGGGTAGGCGGCCTCGTCGCGGGTGTAGGCGTGCTTCCAGTCGTCGGAGACGAGGCAGGCGGCGGTGTGCGGGGCGTTCTTGAGGGGGTTGTCCTCGCGGTCGTAGCCGCCGTCGGCGACGCGCTGGATCTCCCGGCGGATCTCGATCATGGCGTCGCAGAACCGGTCGAGCTCGGCGAGGTCCTCGGACTCGGTGGGCTCGATCATCAGGGTGCCGGCGACGGGGAAGGAGAGCGTCGGGGCGTGGAAGCCGTAGTCGATGAGGCGCTTGGCGACGTCCTCGGCGGTGATGCCGGTCTCCTTGGTGATCTTGCGGAGGTCGGCGATGCACTCGTGGGCGACGAGGCCGTTGCGGCCGGTGTAGAGGATCGGGTAGTGCGGGCCGAGGCGGGCGGCGAGGTAGTTGGCGCCGATGATGGCGCCCTCGGTGGCGGCGCGCAGGCCGTCCGGGCCCATCATCGCGATGTACGCCCAGGAGATCGGCAGGATGCCCGCCGAGCCCCACGGGGCGGCCGAGATCGGGCCGACGCCGGTCTCGGCGGGGCCGGCCTCCTCGCGGAGCGGGTGGTTCGGCAGGAACGGGGCGAGGTGCTCGCGGACGCCGATCGGGCCGACGCCGGGGCCGCCGCCGCCGTGCGGGATGCAGAACGTCTTGTGCAGGTTGAGGTGCGAGACGTCCGACCCGAACTCGCCGGGGCGGGCCAGCCCGACCAGGGCGTTGAGGTTGGCGCCGTCGACGTAGACCTGGCCGCCGGCCTCGTGCACGGCGGCGCACACGTCGGTGATCGACTCCTCGAACACGCCGTGCGTGGACGGGTAGGTCACCATGATCGCGGCGATCCGGTCGCCGTGCTTGGCGATCTTGGCGTGCAGGTCGTCGAGGTCGACGTTGCCGCCCTCGTCGCACTTGACGACGACGACACGCATCCCGGCCATGACGGCACTGGCCGCGTTGGTGCCGTGCGCCGAGGACGGGATCAGGCAGACGTCGCGGTGCTCGTCGCCGCGCGAGGCGTGGTAACCGCGAATGGCGAGCAGCCCTGCCAGTTCGCCCTGCGAGCCGGCGTTGGGCTGGACGGACACCTTCGCGTACCCGGTGATCTCGGCGAGCGCGTCCTCCAGCTCGCCGATCAGCTCGACGTAGCCGGCGGCCTGGTCGAGCGGCGCGAACGGGTGGATGTTCGCGAACTCCGGCCAGGTGATGGGCTCCATCTCGGCGGTGGCGTTCAGCTTCATCGTGCAGGAGCCGAGCGGGATCATCGAGCGGTCGAGCGCGATGTCCTTGTCCTGGAGCCGGCGCAGGTAGCGCAGCATCGCGGTCTCGGAGCGGTGCGCGTGGAAGACCGGGTGGGTCAGGTAGGGGCTCTCGCGGCGCAGGCCGTCCGGGATCGCCTCCTCGGCGCCGGCGACCTCGGCGGGCACCCCGAACGCCTCCAGGACGGCGGTGACGTGCTCGGGCAGCGTCGTCTCGTCGCAGGCGACGGCGACGAGGTCGGCGCCGGACGGCCGCAGGTTGATCCCGCGCTCGCGGGCGGCCTCGGCGACCTCGGCGGCCCGGCCGGGGACGCGGGCGAGGACGGTGTCGAAGAAGGCGCCGTGGACGATCTCGACGCCGCCGGCGCGCAGCCCCGCGGCGATCTCGGCGGCGCGGCGGTGCGTCCGCTGGGCGATGGCGGCGAGCCCCTCCGGCCCGTGGTAGACGGCGTACATGCTCGCCATCACGGCCAGGAGGACCTGCGCGGTGCAGATGTTGCTGGTGGCCTTCTCGCGGCGGATGTGCTGCTCGCGGGTCTGCAGGGCCAGGCGGTAGGCGGTGGCGCCGTCGGCGTCGACGGACACGCCGACGAGGCGTCCGGGCAACTGCCGCTGGATGCCCTCGCCGACCGCCATGTAGCCGGCGTGCGGGCCGCCGAACCCGTAGGGGACGCCGAACCGCTGCGCGGAGCCCACGGCGATGTCGGCGCCGGACTCGCCCGGCGGCCGCAGCAGCGTCAGGGCGAGCAGGTCGGCGGCGACGACGACCTTCGCGCCGCGCTCGTGCGCCTGCGCGGCGAGCGGCTCCAGGTCGCGGACGACGCCCGACGCTCCCGGGTACTGCAGCAGGACGCCGAAGAAGTCGCCGTCCGGCAGACCGCCGGACAGGTCCGCGGTGACGACCTCGATGCCGAGCGGGACCGCCCGGGTCCGCACGACCTCGATCGTCTGCGGGAGCGCGTCGGCGTCCACCAGGAACGTCCCGGGCTCCTTGCGCTTGGACACGCGGTGCGCGAGGGCCATGGCCTCGGCGGCGGCGGTGCCCTCGTCCAGCATGGAGGCGTTGGCGACCGGCAGGCCGGTCAGGTCGGCGACGACCGTCTGGAAGTTCAGCAGCGCCTCGAGGCGGCCCTGCGAGATCTCCGGCTGGTAGGGCGTGTAGGCGGTGTACCAGCCCGGGTTCTCCAGCACGTTGCGCAGGATCACGCCCGGCGTCGTCGTCCCGTGGTAGCCGAGTCCGATCATCGAGGTGAGCACGGTGTTGCGGGACGCCAGCTCGCGCAGCCGGGCCAGCGCGGCGGTCTCGCTCAGCGCGGGCGGCAGCTCCAGCGGCCGGGAGGTGCGGATCCCGGCCGGGACGGCGTCGCCGATCAGCGCCTCGGCGCCGGAGTAGCCGATGGCGGCCAGCATCCGGGCCCGCTCGTCCGGGGACGGGCCGACATGGCGGTCGGCGAACGTGGAACGGGCATCCTGCGGCGAGGCCACGGGCGCGAAGAACTGGGCGGTCATGGAGAGCCTCCTGGCTGCTGCGGTCGCTCAGGGCCGCCGCCGGCTACGGCCGGCGGCCGGTCTCCCCCTCTGTCATCGGCACCTGAGAGCTTCCCCCGCGCAGCGGGATTTCCCCTTCGGTGAGCCGCCCTCCCCGGTCAGGGGGATCGGCGCCTGCTTTCCAGAGGTGCCTCGCCCGAGCGGTCCTTTTGCCTGAGAGGTTCCGGGGAGGTTGCCCCTTCGGCGCCCCACGCTGGCCGCGTGGGGTCTCTCCCGCACAGGGTCGACGGCATGTCCGGAACAAACCCTACCCAACCATCGCCCCGGCGATCGTCGCGCGCCCCCGCCCGCCGTCGCGACGGCGGCGCGTCCCGCCGCGCGGAACCGGGGTGATGGACGGCCCGGGCATCTACCGGCAAGTACGATGTGCACAGCTCACCGGGGCGGGACGGGCCGCGGCGCCGTCCAGGCGGCCGGCCGGGCCGGGGGCCGCCGCTCGACGGCGCCCCGCCGGCCCTGGGACGCTGATCACGATGGCGGACGGTCAGGGCGGCGATACGGCGGTGACACAGACCCACGGCGGGGCGGTGCGCCCGTCGACGGGCGCCACCGCCGGCGTCCCCGTGGACGAGCCCGCCCAGCCGGACCGGATCCGCCGGTCCGGCGACGCGATCAGGTTCGGGGTCTCCTGCGTTGGGCTCGCGGCGGTGATGCTGCTGGTGTCGATCGCCCAGCAGACCACGCACGGGCTGCAGACCGACATCGCGCAGGGCACCGCGCACGCCCCCCGCATGCTGCTGTCGCTGGCCACCCTCGCCTCCAGCTTCGGCGTGCTGACCGCGCCGATCGCGTTCGCGGTCGAGCGGATGTTCCGCAAGGACGGCATGCGGGTGGCGATCGCGCTGCTGGCCGCCGTGATCGCGTTCGGCGTCACGGTCGGCCTGGACGACTGGGTGACCAGCGCGGCGCCCGGCGGGGTGCTGGACTCGCTGATCTGGGGCGGCACCAGCACCGCGCCGGTGCACACCGACATCGCGCCGGTGATCGCGTTCGTCACGGCGGTCGGGATGGCGGGCCGGACCCGCTGGCAGGCGGTGACGTGGACGTTCATCGGGCTGGCCGCGCTGACCGGGCTCACCGCGTCGTACGCGTCCGTCGCGGCGCTCGCCGCCACCTACCTGCTCGGCCGCGCGATCGGCTACGGCACCCTGTACGCGGCCGGCACGCCGAACCCGCGGCCGTCCGGGACGGCGGTGGTCTCCACGCTGGAGCGGCTGGGGCTGTCCCCGCGCCGCGCCGCCCGCCTCGACGACCCCGGTGAGACGGGCCAGGACCGCCGCTACGGCGTCCTGCTCGACCGGGACGGCGAAAAGGACCGCGCAGCGCGGCGGACCGGCCCGTGGGACCTGGAGGTCCGGGTCCTGGACCGCGACCAGCAGACCGCCGGGCTGCTGTACCGGATGTGGCGGACGCTGCGGCTCAGCCGCACCACCACGGGACGGGCGCTGCGCCCGCTGCGCCGCTCCCTGGAGCTCGAGTCCCTGATGGCGTACGCGGTGGACGCCGCGGGCGCGCGCACGCCGCGGCTCGTGGGGACGTCCGAGGTCGGCACGGAGGCGGCGCTGCTGGCCTTCGAGCACGTGCCGGGGCGGCGGCTCGCGGACGTCCCGGGCGACGAACTCACCGACGGGATGCTCGCCGACGCGTGGCGGCAGTTCCGGCGGCTGCAGGAGGGCCGGCTCGCGCACCGGCGGCTGGAGGACGACACGGTCCTCGTCGGCGACGACGGCCGCGTGTACCTCACCGACATGCGGTCCGGGGAGATCGCCTCCGGCGACCTCGCGTTGCTGCTGGACCTGGCGCAGCTGCTCACCACCGTGGCCCTGCACGCGGGCCCCGAGCGCGCCGTGCGGACCGCCGCGTCCGTGCTCGGCGAGGACGCGCTCGCCGCGGCGGTCCCGCTGCTGCAGCGGGTGGCGCTGTCGCGGGCGACGCGGACGGCGCTGCGCCGCGACCGGGACCTGCTCACCCGGATCCGGGAGCAGATCGTCGCGCTGAAGCCGGAGACCGAGGCGGCGCCGGTCCGGCTGGAGCGCTTCCGGCCCCGGACGATCTTCAGCATCGTCGGCCTGTCGGTCGCCGGGTACATCGTGATCCCGCAGGTCGGCAGCCTCGACTTCGCGCACCTGCTGTCGACGGCGACCTGGCACTGGGTGTTCATCGCGCTCGCCGCGTCGGCGGCGACCTACCTCGCGGCGGCGTACATGCTGCTGGGGTTCGTGCCGGAGCGGCTGCCGGTGGGGCGGACGGTCCTGGTGCAGGTCGCCGCGTCGTTCGTGCAGCTGGTGGCGCCGGCCGCGGTGGGCGGCGTCGCGATCAACACCCGCTTCCTGCAGCGCTCCGGGATCCGCTCGGGCCCGGCGGTCGCCAGCGTCGGCGCGTCCCAGCTGGTCGGCCTGGTGGTGCACGTCCTGCTGCTGGTGCTGTTCGGCTTCCTCACCGGCTCCACCCACAACGCCACGAAGGACCTGGCGCCGTCCCGCACGATCGTGATCGTGGTGCTGGCGCTCGGCCTGGTCGCCGGCGCGGCGATGATGATCCCGCGGGTGCGGCGGTTCGCCGCGTCCCGGCTGCGGGCGATGTTCTCGGGCGTGGTGCCGCGGCTGGTGGACGTCCTGCAGTCGCCGCGCAAGCTGTGCACCGGCCTCGGCGGGACGGTGGGGCTGACGGCGACGTACGCGCTGTGCCTGGACGCCTCGATCCGGGCGTTCGGCGGGTCGCTGCACTGGACGGCCGTCGTGGTGGTGTTCCTGACCGCCAACGCGGTCGGTTCGGCGGTCCCGACACCGGGCGGGCTCGGCGCGGTCGAGGGCGCGCTGACGCTGGCGCTGACGATCTCGGGGCTGACGGCGGAGACGGCGACGTCCGCGGTGCTGCTGTACCGCCTGCTGACGCTGTGGCTTCCCGTCCTGCCGGGCTGGGCGGCGTTCGCCTACCTCCAGCGCAAGGACGCGATATGAGGGGCCGTGCCGGCCGCGAGGGGGCGGCCTCCGCGGGACCCGCCCGCGGACCGGGCCGGATCAGCCGGTGCGGCGGGCGCGCCGCCGGTTCGCCAGCTCATCGTGGGGGTGCTCGTGAGGGTCCGGGTCGTCGGTGGCGGCGCGTTCGCCGGGAAGCTCCGCCAGGCTTCCCTCCACCTCCTGCCACACCCGTCCGAGCGCGATCCCGAACACGCCCTGCCCGCCCTGCAGCAGGTCCACGACCTCGTCGGCGGAGGTGCACTCGTACACGCTCACGCCGTCGCTCATCAGGGTGATCTGCGCCAGGTCCTGGACGCCGCGGTCGCGCAGGTGCGTCACCGCCGTGCGGATCTGCTGCAGCGACACCCCCGTGTCCAGCAGCCGCTTGACGACCTTCAGCACCAGGATGTCGCGGAAGCTGTAGAGGCGCTGGCTGCCCGATCCGTGCGCCGCGCGCACGCTCGGCTCGACCAGCTTCGTGCGGGCCCAGTAGTCCAGCTGCCGGTAGGTGATCCCCGCCGCGGCGCACGCCGTCGGGCCGCGGTAGCCGACATCCTCCGGCGGCGCCGACACCTGCGTGTCGAAGAGCAGGCCCTGCTCTCCGGCGCGTCGTGACGCCATGTGCCTGTCGGGGGTCGCCTTGCCCTCGCCGCTGCTCACCGCCACGCGGACCTCCGGCTTCTATCAGCCCGTGCCGCTTCGTCAAGGGGGTTTGACGAATTACACCACGGGTGTTCCACCAGCACGGTAGGTGCCGGTCAGGGTGTGGTCAACGTTCGCCGTCGGCGCGTCGCATGCCCGGATGAACCGGCTTCACGTGGGCAAACCGCGCACCTTGGCCGCCACCGCACTCCTACCCCGATGGTCGCCCATCGGAAACTGCCAGGTCCAGGGCAATGCACGACCAATCGCGGCACGACACGACCTTACCCCCCGAAGTGACATTCCCCACTCCATCCCGGAAGCCCGGCCCGCACCGCTCCATCACACAGCGTAACCGATGCCCGCTCGAAGACCCGGGACGGGTGCGACGGGGCGCGCAACGGGAGGGTCGCGGAGGTGCGCCTCCGGATCGGCACGGCGAACACGGAGAGCAAGCGGAGCCTGCGGCCGCGCCTCCGCCCGGGGTCTAGCCAGCCCGGCCGAAGTCCTCGGGGGAGATCGTGTCGAGGAACTCGCGGAACTTCTCGACCTCGTCCTCCTGCTCGTCGGGGATGGCCACGCCGGCCTCCTCGAGGACGTCCTCGCTGGCGAAGATCGTCGCGCCGGTGCGCAGCGCCAGGGCGATGGAGTCGGACGGGCGGGCGCTCACCTCGACGCCGTTGGAGAAGACCAGGTCCGCGAAGAAGATGCCCTCGCGCAGGTCGGTGATGTTCACGGTGCGCAGCTGGACGCTCAGCGCGTCGAGCACGTCCCGGAACAGGTCGTGGGTCAGGGGACGGGCGGGCAGCACGCCCTGCTGGGCGAAGGCGATCGCGGTCGCTTCGACCGCCCCGATCCAGATGGGCAGGTAGCGCTCGCCCTCCGTCTCCTTCAACAGGACGATGGGCTGATTGGAGGGCATCTCGACCCGGACGCCGACGACCTCCATCTGCTTCACTGCGGCTCCCTGCTGGTCGACGCTGTCTCGATCACCACGTGCACCGGTCGGATCCTCGACGAACCCTGTAGCCCAACGTACACCCGACCCCGGACAGGGTGCGGCGGCGACCGGGCGGCAAATGCCCGCGCGGCCCGGCCGGTCAGGGGTCGAGGCTTTCGCGCAGGCCCGCCGACAGCAGCGCGGCGTGCAGCCGGACCGACAGCGCCGCGATGTCGCGGGCGGTCTCGGCGGCCTGGTCGTGGGCACCCGGGCTGCGGCGCCGCAGCTGCGGGGCGACCATCTGCTCGATCAGCCCGACCTGCCGGTCGGCGGCGGCCTTGGCGGCGCGCAGGTGCCGCACCTCGACGCCGTGCTGGCCGAGCGCGGCGGCGGCGCGGGCGACGGTCAGCGCCTCGCCGTCGTAGTGGGTGCCGTTGCGCCGGACGAGGCCGTACTCCTCCAGGTCGGCGAGCAGGTCCTCGCCGATCCCGGCGCCGTCCAGCAGCTGCCGGCGGGCCAGCCGGACGGCGGGGTCGGGCGCGTCGGCCCCGGCCGCGACCAGGGTGCGGGGGCGGCGGGACGGCGCGTCCGGGCGGGCGCCGAGCGGCGGGACGGCCTCGCCCCGGTCGCGGGCCTCCAGGTACTGCCGGATCGCGCGCAGCGGCATGTAGTGGTCGCGCTGCGCGATGAGCACGAACCGGAGCCGCTCGACGTCGGCCGGGCCGAACTTGCGGTACCCGGACGGGGTGCGCTCCGGCTCGACGAGCCCCTCGGACTCCAGGAACCTGATCTTGGAGATGGTGACGTCGGGGAACTCGGTCCTGAGCAGCCCGAGGACGTCCCCGATGGTCATCGGGGACCGCGCCGGCCGCGCGTTCAAGGGCCCTCCCATCGTCGCCGCGCCCCCGTGCTCCCCGCCGCTCCGGTTCCGATCAGGCGTGCGCCGGGTTGGTCAGGAAGACCAGCCGGAACTTGCCGATCTGGACCTCGTCGCCGCCGGACAGGCCCGCCTGGTCGATCCGCTGCCGGTTGACGTAGGTGCCGTTCAGGCTGCCGACGTCGCGGACGGAGAACGTGCCGCCGTGCCGGGCGAACTCGGCGTGCCGGCGGGAGACGGTGACGTCGTCCAGGAAGATGTCGCTCTCCGGGTGCCGGCCGGCCGACGTGCGGTCCTTGTCGAGCAGGAAGCGGCTCCCGGCGTTCGGCCCGCGCTTGACGACCAGCAGCGCGGTCCCGGGCGGGAGCGCCTCCATGGCGGTCTGGTCCGGACCCGGCTGCTCCTCGGCCTCCTGGCCGGTGTCCAGCGCCTCGAAGCCGCCGATGGAGATCGTCGAGGTGGACTCGCCGGGCGACTCGCGGTACGGCGGCGGCTGGGCGCCCCGCGTCAGCGGGGTGCCGCAGTTCGAGCAGAAGCGGGCATCATCCGGGTTGGCGTGACCGCACTGCGTGCAGTAGACGCTCGGCATAGATCGGCTCGGCCTCCTACCATCGGCGCGCCGCCCGCGGACGCCCCGCTGCCGCGGGGGCCGCCTGCGCCACGCGCATCCTTCACCCAACCCACGCCGGGGACCCGCCCCCGACCACGGTCCTGCTCACCGCCCGCGCACGCGACGGTCGCCGCAACTTACGCGGGTCTTGCCCGAGGGGTCAACCGGAACGGTGAACCGACCGCACCAAACTACCTTCGCCGATGATCGCCGGTCTACGCCGCCGCGCGGGCGGCGTCCCGGACGGCCGTTCACCGCTCCCCCCGTTCCCTCTACGGAGACCGTATCGCGCTCACGGCCACTTTCGCGCGCGGGGTGATCGAGACGGTGGCGCCGGCGCCCTGGAGCGTCCGCACGACGCCGCCCGGGATGTTGAGCGCCGTGGTCAAGGTGTGCGGGTCGCCGATGGCCAGGAACGTGTAAGGGGCGCGCAGCGGACGCCCGTCGGCCTCGACGCCGTCGCGGGCGTCGAGGAAGTAGGTGTCGACCCCGGCGCGGACGTCGTTGACCTGCACGACCTCGGCCCCGGCGTCGCGGAGCTCCTCCAGCGCGTCCAGCAGGTCGCCGGCGCGGACGCCGCCGCGCGGGTCCTGGACGACCAGCTGGATCCCGGGCCCCTCGGCGGGGAGGGTGCCCGCCAGCAGCCCGTAGGTCGCGGCGCGCTCGCGGGCCTCCTGCAGCGCGGCGTCGCCCTGGGCGTCGCGCTGGAGTTCGGCTTTGGTCTCCTCGAGGTCACGTATGTCGCCCCGGAGCCGTTCGGACCGCTGGCCCAGATCGGCCAGGGTGCCGACGAGCTCGTCCTGCCGGGCCGTGGCGAAGGTGGTGTCGCGCTTGGTCGACTGGATCTGCACGACCACCGCGAAGCCGACCACCACGCACAGCAGGCCGCCGACGAGCTGCCCCCAGCTCGCCCTGGGCCGCAGCAGCTCCATGATCCCGGTCAGGGCGCCGGGCCGCACCGGCTCGGGCCCGGCGGCCCCGTCGGGCCGGCCGGCGCCGGGCGGCGCCTCGCCGTCGCCGCTCATGCGCCGAACAGCTTCCGTCGGATCCCCGCCGCGTTGGAGAAGATCCGGATGCCGAGGACGACCACCATGCCGGTGGACAGCTGGGAGCCGACGCCCAGCTTGTCGCCCAGGAACACGATCAGCGCCGCGATGACGGTGTTGCTGAGGAACGAGACGACGAACACCTTCTCGTCGAAGATCCCCTCCAGCCGGGCGCGGACGCCGCCGAACATGGCGTCGAGCGCCGCGACGATCGCGATGGGCAGGTAGGGCTGCAGCCACAGCGGGACGTCGGGGCTCAGGGCGAACCCGAGCACCACGCCGGCCACCAGCCCGATCAGCGCGATCATGCCCGGTCCGTCCCTTCCCCGCCCGCCGGCCCCGTGCCCGCCGGCCCTGTGCCCGTCACCGCTCTGCCCATCACCGCTGTGCCCATCGCCGCGTCATCCGCCGGCCTCCGGAGCGGGCGCGGCGTACCTCAGCCGGAGCGCGCCGGCCGCGGGCAGCCGCGCGCCGGACGTGCGCCGCGTGCCGTACCGGAGGCCGTAGCGGTCCTCCAGGGCGCGCAGCCGGCGGTCGGCGGCGGAGCCGGTGAACGCGGACCGCACGCGGTCCGGGTCGCCGAGCGCCGTCACCTCGTACGGGCCGGACAGCGCGCGGTAGTCGACCAGGATCGCCTCGCCCGCGGTGCGGATCGCGGTGACCGGCGTGAGCCGCCGCCCGTTGATCCCGATGGCGGTGGCGCCCGCCGCCCAGAGCCCGTTGACCAGCACCTGAAGATCCTGATCATAGACCCGGCCGCCGGACGCGCCGGCACGGTCGCCGGCGGTGCCGGGCGCGTCGTCCACGGTGACGACGAGGCCGGGGCCGGCGGCGGGCACGGCCCCCGCGGCGGCGGCCTGCGCGGCGAGGTCCTGCCGGACCCGGCGGCCCGCGGCGCTGCGCGCGAGGGCGGCGGCCCGTTCCCGTCCGGTGTCGGCGCGCAGCTGGTCGAGGCGGCGCTGGAGGGCGTCGGTCTCGCCGGTGCGGGCGTGGATCTGGTCGATGAGACGGGCGCGCTCCTTGGCCGCCACGGGCTCGCTGCGGCGCACCTGGGCGCCGGCCACGGCGATCAGCACGCCGATGGCGACCAGCACCGCGAGCGTCCCGCTCCCCCGCAGCCGCCCGGCCCGCGCGCGGGTCCCGCCGTCCGCCGCGCGCCGTGCCGCTGCCTCGGCGTAGCCGGCGTCGAGCAGCTTGCCGGCGAACAGGTCGGACAGCAGGGACATGGAGGCGTCGGGGCGGCGCCATCCCGCTTCCCGCTCCGCCTCGTCCGGTCCCCGTCGTCGGCCGATCACCGCACCATGATGGCAAGCCCCGCCAAATCGAGCCGTGTCCGCCGGACGGACGCGCCGGGAGGGCGGGGCCCTGGCGGGCGATCCCGGCTAGGAGACGGCGGCGCGCGTGCGGTCCAGGCCGATGTGCACGGCGAGGCCGGCCAGCACGCTGCCCATCAGGTAGCGCTGGACGCGCTGCCAGGCCGGACGGCGGGCGAGGAACGCGGCGATGCTCCCGGCCCCGAGGACGATCAGGCCGTTCACCGTGATCGCGACGGTGATCTGGGTGAGCCCGAGCAGCAGGCTCTGCACGGCGACGTGGCCGCGCGAGGGGTCGACGAACTGCGGCAGCAGCGACACGTAGAGGATCGCGATCTTGGGGTTGAGCAGGTTGGTCACCAGCCCCATGACGAACAGCCGCCGCGGCCCGTCGGCGGGCAACTCCTTGGGCGCGAACGGCGCCGTCCCGCCTGGCCGGAGGGTCTGCCAGGCCAGCCAGAGCAGGTAGGCGGCGCCCGCGAGCTTCAGCGCCGTGTAGACGGGCGGGACGAACCGGAAGACGGTCGTGATGCCGGCGGTCGCGGCCACCACGTACAGGACGAAGCCGAGGGCGACGCCGCCGAGCGAGACGAACCCGGCGCGGCGGCCCTGCGTCACCGACCGCGACACCAGGTAGATCATGTTCGGCCCGGGGATCAGGACGAGGCCGAGCGCGACGAGGGCGATGGACGCCAGGGCGGCGGGGGAGATCATTGCACCGATGCTAGCTATCAGTTCAATTCGGTGCAATACTCACATTGCTCTCGGTGCAATCGGAGGACGCCATGGACGACTACCGGCGGGTCGCCGACGCGGTCGCCGCCGACATCGCGGCTGGGCGGCTGCGCCCGGGCGACCGGCTCCCGCCGCAGCGCGCGTTCGCCCGCCGGCGCGGCATCGCCGCCTCGACGGCCGCGCGCGTCTACCGGGAGCTGGGCCGGCGCGGGCTGGTGGTCGCCGAGGTCGGCCGCGGGACGTTCGTGCTGGCGGCGGACCGGCGGCCGGGTCCCGCGCTGGCCGAGCCGGCGGGCGCCCGCCTCGGCCTGGAG
>NZ_BAAAMR010000161.1:0-16374 GCF_039529375.1 Actinomadura napierensis | reverse complement strand
CTTCCCGCCCCTGCCCCCCGGCACCGGCCCCCCCGCGCCCGCCGGCCCGTCCGCCGCCCCGGCCGACCCGCTCGGCGACATCGTGCGGGCCGCGCTCGACGTCTGCGCCGAGGCCGCGCACCGCGGCCTGCTGCACGCCACGCCCGCCCTGCCCGACCGCATCGCCCGCGCCGGCGCCGAACTGCGGCGCGCGGGCCTGCGCGCCGCCGCCGCCACCCTGGCCGACCTCGCCGCCGCGCTCACCGCCGACGACCCGCACCGCACCGCCGAAGCCTGGGCCACCGCCCACATCCGCCTTCTGGTAACCGCCGAACTCCGCTGACGAGATCCCTTTTCGCTGCGCCGTATCGGACGCCGTTATCGGGCGCCGTCAGCGGGCGCCGCTGTCGAAGGCGGCCAGCATCTCCTTGCTCCAGGTGAGGCGGCCCGAGCGCAGGTCGTCCACGACCGAGCGCACCCAGCCGGTCTCGGCGGCGGTGACCGCCCGCAAGTACTCCGTCTCCAGCATGGTGATGCGCGGCAGGCCCATCTTCTCCTCCTCGCCGAGGCTCGCGTCCAGCCCGGCCAGGTCCTTCTCCAGCGCGCGCAGGCGCTCGTCCAGGACGTCCAGCAGTTCGGACGGCGGCAGCAGCATCATGTTCGACAGCGCCGCCGGGAACTCGGGGAACTCCCGCTTCGGCGCCGCGAGCATCTCCCGCAGCCACGTCCGCGCCGCCTCGCGGCCCGCGCCGGTCACCTCGTAGACGGTCCGCTCCGGGTACTGGCTGCCGCGCTCGGTCTGCCGGACGGCGATCAGCCCGGCCGCGTTCAGCCGGTCGATCGTCCGGTACAGGCTCGCGCGCTGCCCGACGTTGACGACCTGCTCCTTGCCCCACTCCTTGATCAGCCGCTGGATCCCGTACGGATGCAGCGGCCGGGTGTGCAGCAGCGCCAGCACGGTCAGGGCGAGCGGGGAACTGCGGACCGGTGAGCTCATGCACCGATACTAGCTTCAGCTGCACTAGTTGACTTGAAACTAGTTTCAGTGTGACTATGAGGCCATGACGACGCGAGGAGACGACATGACCCCGGTACGGACGGCCCTGGTGATCGGCGGCGGGATCGCGGGCCCGGTGACGGCGCTGGCGCTGCGCAAGGCGGGCATCGACGCGACCGTGTACGAGGCGCACCCCGGCGATTCCGACGGCGGCGCGGCGCTGACCGTCGCGCCGAACGGCCTGAACGCGCTGGAGGTCGTCGGCGCCGGCGCCGCCGTCCGCGCGGCCGGCCGCCCGATCCCCGGCATGGCGATGGGAGACGGCGCCGGCAACCGGTTCGCCGAGTTCGCCGGGCTCCCCGGCCTGCCGCCGAGCCACGTCCTGGCCAGGGCCGACCTGAACCGCGCCCTGTACGACCACGCGGTGGACCACGGCATCAAGATCGAATACGGGAAGCGGCTCACCGGCGTGGAGGAGAGCGCCGACGGCGTCACCGCCCGGTTCGGCGACGGCACCACCGCCACCGCCGACGTCCTGGTCGGCGCCGACGGCATCCGCTCCACCGTCCGCACCCTGATCGACCCGGACGCGCCGGGCCCCGAGTACACCGGCCTCATCGGGATCGGCGGGTTCGCGTCCGGCAGCGGCGTGACCCCCGACCCCGACGTCATGTACTTCGCGTTCGGCGCCCGCGCGTTCCTCGGCTACTGGTGGATGCCGGACGGCCGCGTCGCCTGGTTCAGCAACGTCCCCGAGCCGGACGCGGCCACCGCGTTCGCGTCGCGGAACACGCCGCCCGCCGAATGGCTCGAACGGCTCCGCAGCCTGCACGCCGACGACGTCCCCGGCAACGCGCTGCTCCAGCACAGCCGGGCCGAGGACCTGTTCGTCCTCGGCGGCATCGAGATCATGCCGCGCGTCCCGCACTGGCACCGGGGCCGGATGGTGCTCGTCGGCGACTCGGCCCACGCGCCGTCGCCCAGCTCCGGGCAGGGTGCCTCACTGGCGATCGAGAGCGCGCTCGAACTGGCCCGCTGCCTGCGCGACCTGCCCGGCCCGTCCGCCGCGTTCACCGCCTACGAGAACCTGCGGCGCCCGCGCGTCGAGGCGATCGCCGCGGCCGCCGCGCAGACGAACAAGGAGAAGTCGGCCGGCGGACCGGCGGGGCCGGTCGACCCGGAGCAGATGTTCGGATTCGTGCAGCGGTTCCGCGTCGACTGGGACGAGCGCGTCGCCGGCTGATCACGCACGGCAGGTCAGGGGCCGCCCGCCGTTGTAGTCGACCATCTCCAGCAGGGCCGTGGCGGTGTCGATCTCGCCGCCCGGCTCCAGGCCGTCCAGCTCGGCGTACGCCCGGTGCAGGTTGCCGACGATGCGCTCGGCGTCGGTCAGCTCCGCGTAGGGGCCGAGGCCGGTCTCCCGGGCGGCCTCCAGCGGCGCGAGCCCGGCGGCCTTGGCCTCCGCCGCCGTCACCTGCACGAACCGCAGGTAGCCGAGGACGCGGCCGATCAGCTCCGGGCCCGCGACCGGACCGTGGCCCGGGACGATCGTCGCCGCGTCCAGCGGCGCGACGACCTGCTCCAGCACCGCGATCGCGCCCGCCACCGAGCCCTGCATCACGAACGGGGTGCCGCCGTTGAACAGCAGGTCGCCGCAGAACAGCACGCGGCGCTCGGGAATCCACACGATCGAGTCGTTGGTCGTGTGCGCGGCGGTGCCGACGTGCCGGACCTCGCAGCGCAGCTCGTCCGACCAGAGCGTCACACCGTCGGCGTAGGTGAGGAACGGCGGCTCGATCTCGACGCCGCCCCAGTCGACCTTCGTCCAGAACGGCTCGTCGAACGGCCTGCCCCACGCGAGCGCGTTCTCGCGGGTCCGCTCGTGCCCGACGATGGTCGCGCCCGGGAACAGGTAGTTGCCGAAGGTGTGGTCGCCGTGGTGGTGGGTGTTCACCAGCGTCCGGACGGGACGGTCGGTGACGCGGCCGATCGCGTCGAGGTAGGCGCGGGTGCGGCGCTCGGTCGAGCACGCGTCGACGCTGATCACACCGCGCTCGCCGGCCAGGAAGCCGGTGTTGTTGATCCACCAGGTGCCGTCGGGCTGGACGTAGGCGAACACTCCGTCCGACACCTCCTCGAGCCGGGGCTCGCCGGGGCCGTCGCGTCCGGGCGCGTCGCTCATGGGACCTCCCTCGTCCGGGACGTACCCTACGAGGCCCCGCGACGCCCTGCCAGGATCTACGCGGCCCGCTCGATCCGGAGCGTCTCCACCCACCGGGGCGGGTCGGGCGCGCCGTCGCCGACCAGCGCGGCGATCAGCCGGCAGGACGGCGACTCCGCGGGCCACGGCGTGTACCCGTCGGTGAGGACGATCACCACCTGCGGGCGGTCGCGCTCCGCGAGCGCCCGCGCGATCCCGACCCGCATGTCGGTGCCGCCGCCCCCGCCGAGCTCGACCTGCCCGGCGGACGTCACCCGCGACACCGCCTGCACGTCGGCGTCGCAGGCCAGCACGCTCACCCGGTTGCCGCGCACGCCGACCTCCCGCAGTACCCCGGTGACCTCCGCGATCGCCGCCGCCAGCTCGCCGTCCCCCATCGACCCGGACGTGTCGATCACGATCGCGACGCGGGGGAGCGGGCGGCGCAGGCTCGGCAGCACCACGCCGGGCAGCGCCGGTGTGCGGCGCGACGGCCGCCGGTAGGTGTAGTCGACGGCGCCGCCCGCCCACGCGACCGCCTCCCGCACCGCGCCCGCCAGCACCCGCCGCCAGTCCACGACCGGTTCGAGGACCTGGTCGGCCCACCGCCACCACCCGCCGGGCAGGTGCCCACGCGCCCGCCGGTGCGCGCGCATCGCTTCCGCGGTCGTGCGCCGCAGCGCCTCCGCCTCGGTCGCGCTGACCGACGGCGCGCCCGCCCCGTCCAGCTCCCACGGCATCGGCACGCCGTGCGCGCCCGACCCGCAGTCGTGGTGCGGCTGCGCCGGGACGCCGTTCAGGTACTCCTCGAACATCCGCCCCTCGGGCAGCCCGAAGTCGCGGGGGTGCACCCGGCCGGCGGGCAGCGGCAGCCCGTCGGCGAGCAGGTCGTCGTTGATCTCGCAGTCCTGCGCGATGTTGACCCGCCGGTGGTCGCGCTGGTCGGCGGCCGGGAGCCGGGACGCGCGGCCGTGGTGGTCGCGCAGCAGGTGCGCCGCCTCGTGGATCCACGCGCCCGCCAGCTCCTCGACGGGCGTGGCGTCCACGAACGCGGGGGAGACGTAGCACCGCCAGTGCCGGTCGACGCCCATCGTCGGCAGGCCGTCGCTCGGCACGACCGTCAGCGAGTACAGCGCGGACGCCAGGTAGGGCCGGTCACCGGCGGCCCTGAAGCGGGCGGCGAGCAGCTTCGTCCGGTTCAGCACGGCGGTCACGCGCCCGGCAGGGCGCCGGACAACCGAAGGATGTCGAGGAACGCGTCGATCCCCGGCGGCACTGGCCAGCGGACGTCCCGCAGCGCCGCCAGGTCGGACGCGGCGCGTGCCGCGACATCCGGGACGCCCGCGTCGGCCGCCTTCGCCAGCACCTCCCAGCCCGCCTCCCAGCGCTTGCGGGTGCAGTCGCCCTGCACCGAGGAGACCACCGCGGTCAGGAACGCGAGCTGCCGGTCGCCGCGCTCGGGCAGCGCGAACGCCTTCGGGTCGGCCAGCACCCGGTCGGGGTCGGGCAGGTCCAGCTCCTCCAGGTAGGAGAGCAGCTCGATGCCCGCGCCGTCGCCGATCGCGCCGGCCACCGCGGCGGCCACCGCGTCCTGCCCGGCGCCCGTCGCGTACCCGGTGGCCAGCAGCCGCAGCGCCATCTCCCAGCTGCGCGGCGACGGCCACGGGCCGCCCCGCGCCTCGGCGTCCTCCGGCAGGTGGTGCGCCAGGCCCGGACGCGCCGTGAGGAACCCCGAGACCGCGCCGCGCGCGCGGGCGATCGCGGCGGACGCCTTCGACCCGTCCACCACCGGGACGGTGAGCTCCGGCCACGTCCCCGCCATCCCGCGCGCCACCGTGCGCGGGTCGTGCGTCCAGTGCAGGTGGACGAACCGGTTCGCCAGCGGCGGCGACAGGTGCCATCCGTCCGCCGCGCTCGCCGGCGGGTTCGCCGCCGCGACGACCCGGACCGGCTCCGGCAGGCGCAGGCTGCCCACCCGCCGCTCCAGCACGACCCGAAGCAGCGCCGCCTGCACCGCCGGCGGCGCCGACGACAGCTCGTCGAAGAACACGACGCCGCGGCCCGCGCGCGCGAGGCGCACCGCCCAGTCCGGCGGCGCCATCGGCACCCCGGTCGCGGCCGGGTCGTCCCCGATGATCGGCAGCCCGGCGAAGTCGGACGGCTCGTGCACGCTGGCGATGACCGTCTCCAGCGGCACCCCGAGGCCCTCCGCGAGCCGCTCCATGCCCGCGGACTTGCCGATGCCCGGCTCGCCCCACAGCAGCACCGGGATGTTCGCCGACACCGCCAGCGCGAGCGCCTCCAGCTGCACGCTGCGCGCCGGCTCGGCCCGCCAGGCGGCGGCCCGCCGGTTCAGCTCGTCCGCCGCGTCGAGCGGCCCCGTCACGGTCTCGGTGGTCACAGCAGGGACTCCAGATCCTCGCGCTTCGCTCGCTTGATCGCCTTCGCCAGCGTGTCCGGACGACCGGCCGCCCGCGCGGCGCCGTCCGGCGTTTCCGTGCCCGCCCCCGCGTCCAGCAGCGCCCGCACCAGGCCGGGGGAGCCGTTGTTCATCACCGCGACCAGGAGCGGCGTGCACCCCTCGTGCTCGGTGGCGTCGATGTCCAGGCCGGCGTCCAGCAGTCGTGGCAGCAGCACCTCGTGGTCCATCGCGTAGAGGGCGTGCAGCAGCGTCCAGCGGCGCCCGTCGCGGACACGCGGGTCGAGGCCCGCGTCCAGCAGCCGCAGGACGCCCGCGGTGTCGCCGTGCGCCGCCCGCAGGAACACTTCCCGGCGGTGCGCGCGCAGCGCGCGCGGCAGCCATCCCGTTCCCGCCGTCCACGTCCGGTGGGCGACGAAGCAGCCGTTCACGGTGCCGCCGAACGCCCCGAGCGCCTGCTCCCGGCGCCGCTCCTCATCGCCGTGCGGGATCTCCAGGCCGCCTCCGCCGGAGCGGACGAGGTGCCACTCACCCTGGCAGCGCACCCGGACCGGCGGCGGGGGCTCCGCGAGGGGTGGCCCGGCCGGCCGGGCCGGGGCCGGGGCCTCGGGGAACAATGCGGACCGCACGAGCGGATGCAGCTCGTCCGGCGCGATCATCCCGGCGCGCAGCAGGGCGAGATCGGGAAGGGCGTGCCAGCAGCCCGGGGACGAGCGGCGCCGCATGGACTCCTCACGGGACGCCACCCACATCAGCGGGCGCCGATGCCGTCCTCCCGCCTCCACGTGCAGGCCGAAGTGGTGATCGGGGAGGCGGATCGACAGCGACGCGGGGCCGTCGCCGGTCAGGCGCTCGATCTGGTGCGCGAGCATGGGCGCGCGTCCGGCCAGCATGGCGAGCCTGGACCAGGTCTGCCGCTCGGTCGGGCGCCCGCCGGGCCGCTCCTCCACGATCACTCCGATGCCGGCCACGGCGAAGGCGGCGGCCGTGGCCTCGTCGCCGCCGTCCGGCCGCTCGGCGAGCAGCGCGGCCCACTCGCTGCGGGCCGCGCGGTCGCCCGCATCCGAATCGGACGCGCCCGGATCGGACGCGGGCAACTCGGCGAGATCGCGGGGCGTGCCGTCCGCGGCGAAGAACGGCGCGCGGACGTCGCCCCCGTAGTGGCCGAGCAGCCCGCGGTGGTGCCGGTCGTCGAACAGGTACGGCACGACCGACCAGTCCGCGGACTCACGGACCGTGGTGCCGAACTCCAGTGCCAGCCGCTGCGGGGCCGACGGCGAGGGCGGTGCCGCGACCGCGAGCACCGGCGCCGGTCCCCGCCCGCCCGTCCCGTACCTGCCGAGGACCGCCCGGAACCCGGAGGTGAGCGCGGTGAGGCCGCCGCGGCCGGTCACGTCCCGGGGCAGATGCCAGTGCAGCAGGTCGGGGACGAGGTGGCGCAGGTCGTCCTCAAGCCGCGCCGACACGTCCGTGCCGAACTCGCGGCCGACGTCCGCCGTGTCGAACGCGACGTCGACGTTCGCCGCCGCGCAGGCGCCGCGCCAGTCCCCAGCCAACCGCCGCTCGGCGGCCCGCTCGATCCACCCGCGCGGCACCGCGTACCGGCGGACCTGGCGCCACGTCCGCAGGGACACGGGAAACAAGAGGCCCTGACCTGGACGCATCAACGGTGCACGCCCGCGATCGCGTGCACGTCGGGGTGCTCGGTCACCGGGCGCAGCCGAAGGCGGGCCGCCAGTTCGTCGGGGCGAGGGGGCTCGCCCTCGACCGGCGGTCGCGGCTCATCGGCCCGCGCAACGGCCGTCACTGCTCTCCCTCGCCCCCGTCGGCCGGATCCGGGGCGGAGCCGGCCGGATTCGAACCGGCGTCCCCCAACATGCGGTATCGGTGCGTCGACCTCTGCGCTACAGCCCCGCCACCGGCAGCGTAACGGAACCATCCCGGCGAACCACCCGAATTTCGGTGATCTTCACGGCCCGCCGAGCAGCGGTTCGAGGTCCTTGCGCCCGCAGTACCGGACGAGCCGCCCGAACGTCCCCCGGATGCCGCCTCCGAACGCCTCCGCGTCCCGGCTCGCGCCGGCCTCCAGCAGGTCGCGGACGGCCGCCGGCGAGCCGTGGCAGGCGACCGCCGTGGACAGCGGCGTGCGGTCCACCCGGTCGCGCGCGTCCACGTCGAGGCCGGCCGCCAGCAGCCGCGGCAGGATCAGGCGGTGGTCCATGGTGTGCAGGCGATGCAGCAGGGTGCGTCCTTCGCCGTCGCGCACGCGGGGGTCCATTCCCGCGTCCAGCAGGCGCAGCACGCCCGCCGTGTCGCCGTGCAGCGCCCGCAGGAACAGTTCGCCGCGCTGGCGCCGCAACTCGCGGGGCAATCGGCCGCGGGCCGTGCGCCACATCTCCCGGACGGCGAAGCAGCCGGAGACCTCGCCGCCGAGCGCGCGCAGGGCCTGCTCGCGCCGATCCTCGTCCGCGCCGTGCGGCCCTGACAGCGCGCCGCCGGACCAGCGGACCTCGTGCCACTCGCCCTGGCAGCGGACCCGCACGGGTCCGGGTGGTTCCGGATCCGGCGGCCCGGCGGGTCCTGTGGCGGCGGGACGCCCGGGGAACAGCGCGGAGCGGACCAGCGGATGCAGCTCGTCCGGCGCGACCAGCCCGGCGAGCAGCAGATCGGCGTCGGGGAAGTGCCGCCAGTGGTCCGGGGCCGCCGAGGTCCGGTACTCCCCGGGCGCCGCGGGCCTCAGCAACAGGCGCCCGCCCTCCGCGCTCGCCTCGGCGGCCACGGTCCCGCGCGGGAGGTACGGCGATCCGAGGACCGCGATGACGGGGTCGGGGCCGTGCCCGGCGGCGAGGCGGCGCATCCGGGCCGCCAGCACCGGCGGACGCCCGACGCGCCGCCGGAGGGTCGCCAGGAACGCCTCGCGCTCGTCCGGGTCCGGTGGCGGGCGGAGCTCGAAGCCGCCAAGGTCGAAGGCCTCGGCGACGTCGCCGTCCTCGAAGCGCAGCATCGACAGCTCCGCGCGCGCCATGGCGCCCGCCGGACCGGGATCGGACGCGGGCGGCTCGCTCCCGGTCAGCGGTGTCCCGTCGGCATGGAAGAACGGGAGCCGGCCGATGCCGCCGTAGTCGTCGATCAGCTCCCCGCAGTGGCGGTCGTCGAACAGGCGCCGCGCGCCCGTCCAGTCGCGTGCCCGCCGGACGTCGGCGCCGAAGACCAGCCGCAGCCGCTGCGGCGCGTCCAGGGACGGCGGTCCCGTCACCTGAAGGACGCGGTCGCCGCCGCCGTACCGGGCGAGGACGAACCTCAGGTGCTCGTCGAAGACGGTCATGTCCCCGGGCCCGCGGGGCAGGTGCCAGCGCAGCAGGTCCGGGACGAGATGCCGCAGATCGCCGGAGAGCCGGCGGGCCACCTCGGGACCGTGCTCGCGCGCGACGCCGTCCAGCGTGAACGCGACGTCCACGTGCGCCGCCGCGCAGGCGCCCCGCCAGTCGCCGGCCCGCCGGTGCCGCTCCGCCTGCTCGATCATCCGGTGCGGGACCCGGTACCGGCGCACCCGCTGCCAGGCGCGCAGCCACGCCGCCGGTATCGGCGCACCGGCGGCGGGCGCATCGGACGCCACCCGCACCTCCATCGCCGGACCGAGGGCAGGACCGGCCGGAATCGAACCGGCGTCCTCCGCCGTGCAGGCGGTGCGTCGACCTCTGCGCTACGGCCCTGCCGGGCGGCAGCCTAGCCGTCCCGGCGGGACCGGACGACCCGTCACTGCTCCGGCACGGTGGTGAGCAGGTGCGGGCGCGGGGAGCTGCGGCGGGCCGGCGGCTCCTGCGAGCCGGCCGAGCGCAGCACGTCGGCCGCGCCGATGACGGCGGCGTCGCCCGTGTCGTCGCCGATGCGCGCGGCCAGCCCGGTGCGCTCGCGGATCAGCCGGTCCAGGCCGGGCAGGCGGGAGGTGCCGCCGGTCAGCGTGATGCCGACGCCGAGCAGCTCGCCGGAGATCTCCGGGGAGCAGCCGGACAGCCCGCGCTGGATCGCGGTGACGATCTCCGCGACCGGGCCGGCGATGGCGCGCGCGACGTCGGCGGTGGTCAGCACGATGCCGCGCGGCATGCCGGTGGACAGGTCGCGGCCGTGCACCACGGTCTGCCGCAGCGGGCGGCGGCCGATCGGCGGCACCGCGCCGACCTCGAGCTTGGCGGCCTCGGCGCTCGCCGGCGAGATCCGCACGTTGTGCTCGCGCCGCACGAGCGCGACGATCGCCCTGTCCAGGGACGAGCCGCCCACGAGCGCGGTGTGCGAGGTGACGAGCCCGCCGAAGGAGATGACGCCGACGTCGGTGATGTCGGCGCCGATGTCGGCGACGACGACGACCTCCGGCCTGCCGGACGAGGTGAGCCCCATCCCGATGGCGGCCGCGATCGGCGTCGGCACCAGCGTGAGGCGGCGCGCGCCGGCCTGGAACGCCGAGAACTGCAGCGCCCGGTAGTGCACGGACGACATGCCGCTCGGCACCGTCACGACCAGCCGCGGCCGCGCGGTGTAGCGGCGCCCGTGGTGCGCGCGGACGAGGGCGCGCATCAGGTACTCGGCCTCGTCGGTCTCCGTGGGGGCGCCCTCACGGATGGGCCGGACGAGGCGCACGTCCGGGTTGCGGCCGGCCATCTCCTGCGCCGGGAGGCCGAGGGCGAGGATCTTGTCGGTGTGCAGGCAGCGGGCGAGCAGCGACGGCTCGCGCGCGACGACCCCGCGGTCCCTCACATGCATCCGCACGGTCGCGCTCCCCAGGTCGATGGCGGTGTCCCGGCCCGCGAAGTCCCACATCGCGTCCCCCTCCCAGTCGCCCTGCATTCGCAGAGTGCTGATGCCCTCACGACCTGCGGCGATGCCCATCGGCGGGTAAGCGAATCGCAACGTCCCGGCGAACAGGGATCCGGAATATCCGATACGGCGACCGGGGGTCCGGGGCCGCCCGGCCGCCAGTACCGAGCGGGCGTCAAAAGATCATGTGGAGACGGTGTCGCGCCGCCGCGCCGGGTGGCGCCGGGCCGTCCGGCCGCGCCGCGTCCGGACGGCGCCGGCCGCGCGGCACACCCCGTACAGCAGGAACGAGATCGTGGTGACGTACGGGCTGATCGGGACCCCGGCACCGAGCGACAGCAGGATCCCGCCGACCACCGAGACGGTCGCGAGCGCGGTGCTGAGCAGCGGCACCAGCACCGGCGACGCGGTCACCCGCACCGCGGCGGCGGCCGGCGTGCAGATCAGCGCGAGCACCAGCAGCGCCCCCACGACCTGCACCGACACGGCGACGGCGAGACCGAGGACGAGCATGAACCCCACCGACAGCGCGCGCACCGGGACGCCGCGCGCCGCCGCCACGTCCGGGTCCAGGCTCGCGAACGCCAGCGGTCGCCACAGGACCGCCAGGCACACCAGCACGACCGCCGACGTCGCGAGCAGCCACGACAGGCGCGGCGTGTCGATCGCGACGATCTGCCCGGTGAGCAGGCCGAACTTGTTGGCGGCGCGGCCCTTGTACAGCGACAGGAACAGCACGCCGAGACCGAGCCCGAACGGCATCAGCACCCCGATCACCGAACCGCGGTCGCGCGCCCGGGTGCCGAGCGCGCCGATGAGCGCGGCGGCCACCAGCGCGCCCGCGACCGAGCCGCCCGCGACGCCGGCGCCCAGCAGCAGCGCGGCGGCGGCGCCCGCGAACGACAGCTCGCTGATCCCGTGCACCGCGAACGCCAGGTCCCGCATCACGACGAACGTCCCGGCGAGCCCGCCGACCAGCCCGAGCACCGCGCCCGCGATCAGCGAGTTGCGGACGAGCCCGAGCAGCGCGCCGTAGTCGTCGAAGTTGAAGATCTCATGCCACATCGCGCGCCTCCCGGCCCGGCTCGCCGGGCATGTGCAGCACGCGGTCGGCCAGCGGCAGCACCGGCTCGACCTCGTGCGTCACGAACACGACGGCGGTGCGGTGCTCGCGGCGCCGCCGGTCGACCAGCTCGCTGACGATCCGCTGGTGCTCGGCGTCCAGCGAGGCCAGCGGCTCGTCGCAGAGCAGCGCGCGCGGGCCGGACGCGAGCGCCTGCGCGACCCGGACCCGCTGCAGCTCGCCGCCCGACAGCAGTTCGAGGGGGACGTCCGCGAACGCCTCAGCGCCGACGCCGCGCAGCGCCTCGTCGACGCGGCGCCGCGCGTCCTGGCGGGGGAGCCGCGGCCCCCAGCGGTGCCCGTCGACGCCGAGCCGCACCAGGTCGCGGGCCCGCAGCGGGGTGTGCGGCGGGATGCCGCGGTGCTGGGGGACGTAGCCGATGAGGTCGCTGCCACGGCGCGGCGGTCGCCCGCCGACCGTCACCGTCCCGGCCGACAGCCGCCGCAGCCCGAGCAGCACCTTCAGCAGGCTCGTCTTCCCGGACCCGTTCGCGCCGAGGACCACGACGAACTCGCCGGCCGCCACGTCGAGGTCGAGGCCGCTCCACACCGTCCGCTCGCCGTAGCGCAGGGCCGCGCCGCGCATCGCGATCACGACAGCGCCTTCCCGAGCGCGGCGATGGTGCCGTCCATCCAGGAGATGTAGTCCTTACCGGACGGCAAGGTCTCGGTGACGGGCACGACGGCGACGCCGTGGCCCTTCGCCGCTTTCTCGACCTGCTCGGTCTGCGGTCCGCTGGTCTGCGCGTTGTAGACCAGCGCCTTAACCTTCCCGCCGCTGAACAGCCCGAGCGTCTCGCGCATCGTGCGCGGCGCGACGTCGTCGCCCTCCTCGATGGCCTCGCTGAAGTCCTCCGGCGTCTCGTTGCGCAGCCCGGCCGCCTCCAGCAGGTAGAGCGGGACGGGTTCGGTGATGGCGACGCCGTCACCCGCATGAGCGGCCTTGAGCGCCGCGACCTTGCCCTCCAGGTCCTTCAGCTTGGTCTTGAACGCGGCGGCGTTCGCGGTGTACGCGCCGGCGCCGGCGGGGTCGGCCTTGGCGAGCGCGGCGGCCAGCCGGTCGGCCAGCAGCGCCATGGACGGCAGGTCGTACCAGACGTGCTCGTTCAGCTCGCCGCCCCTGGGGGCCGTCCGCCCCGAGATGCGCACCGCGTCGAGGACCTCGGCCTTGGAGCCCGAGGCCCTCAGCAGCGTGCCCATGAAGTCGTCGTAGCCGCCGCCGTTCTCGATCACGACCCCGGCCCGGCTCAGGGCGAGGCGGTTGCGCGTCCCGGCCTCGTAGGAGTGCGGGTCCTGCGCCGGGTCGCTGATGAACGAGGTGACGCGCACCTTGCCGCCGCCGATCGTCCGCGCGATGTCGCCGTACACGTTGGTCGAGGCGACGACCGCCACGGTGCCGCCGGACGACCCCGACGGCCCGGACGACCCGGCCTCGGACGAGGAGCCGCAGGCGGCGAGCGCCAGCGCGGGCCCGACCGCGACGGCGGCGCCGAGGGCGCGCAGGGGGAGAGAGGACATTGGACGCTCCTGAAAATGAAAACGGTTTTCAATGCAACTTAGCATGAAGTGTCCGGATGCGTCCCACGGCGGGAGGAGGCGCTTACCGCGCCGGAAAACACGTCGCCCCCGCGGGCCGCTGTGGCCTACGGGGGCGAGGTCGGAAGGTTCTGGGCGGTCAGCGCTTGCGCAGGACGCCGCCGTACTCGTAGATGCCGGTGTCCTGCTTGGAGGCGCCCTCGTACCGGCGCAGTTCCTCGGGGACGGGCGCGAGCGGCGGCTGCAGGTCCATCGGGCGCCAGTCGACCAGGTTGCACAGGCCCGGCTCCACCGGGTCGAAGTCCGACAGCAGCGCGTCGATCTCGCCGGGCGTGCGGGTCTGCCAGGGGATCCCGGCGCCGGTGACCTGCGCGGTCATCTCCGCGCTGCGCACCGGGTCGTCGCAGGCCACCTGCGAGAACGTCAGGTGGCTGCCGGGCGCGGCGCGGTCCATGACGGCGCGCAGGACCGCCTTCGGGTCGTCGGCGTCGGGCAGGTGGTGCCCGACGGACAGGAACAGCGTCGCCACCGGCTCGCCGAAGTCGATGAGCCGCTTGACGTCCGCGTGCTCGAGGACGGCGCCCTGGTCGCGCATGTCCGCGGTGATGACCGTGGTGCGCTCGTCGCCGGCCAGCAGGGCGCGGCCGTGCGCGAGCACGATCGGGTCGATGTCGACGTAGACGACGCGGGTGTCCGGCGCGAACTGCCGGGCCACCTGGTGCACGTTGGCGTCGGTCGGCAGGCCGCAGCCCATGTCGATGAACTGCCGGATCCCCGCCTCGGCCGTCAGGTACCGGACGGCCCGGTACAGGAACAGCCGGTTCTGCCGGGTGATGTCCAGCCCGGCGGGGTGGTGCTCCAGCTGCCCCCGGATGAACTGCCGGTCGACCTCGTAGTTGTCCTTGCCGCCGAGCAGCCATCCATAGGCCCGCGCCGAGGTCGGCACGTCGTTCGGGATGTCGTCGATCGAAGGCTGCTCATCGCTCACGGCCCGCTCCGCATCTGCGCAGTGAAGGGGGATCGGTGTCGGTTGGAACGGTATACAACTTCGCCGCCCCATGGTGATCGTTTGCCGCCTTCGGTCCCGAGATGCGCCGTGTAACGCGAGGTCATGAACGGCTTGCTTGTGAATTGAGTTTTAGCGTGCTTTCATGATGGACATGGCTCACCTTGCGGTTCGGTTCGCGGCGGGGACGGACATCGGCAGGCACCGGCGCGTGAACGAGGACTCGGCGTTCGCCGGCCCGTCGCTGCTCGCCGTCGCCGACGGGATGGGCGGTCATCCGCACGGCGACGTCGCCAGCGCGACCGTCATCGGGACCATCGCGGCACCGCCCGGTCACCGCGAGCCCGCCGACCCCGCCGGCGCGCTCGCCGCCGCGGTGGCGCGGGCGTCCGCGCGGCTGGCGGAGCTCGGCGACGGCGACCCGCAACTGCGCGCGATGGGGACCACGCTGACCGCCATGGCCTGGGACGGCGCCGGGTTCGCGGTGGCGCACATCGGCGACTCCCGCGCCTACCTGCTGCGCTCCGGCGACCTCTTCCAGATCACCCGCGACCACACGATGGTGCAGACGCTCGTGGACGGCGGCCGGCTCACCGAGGAGGAGGCGGCCAACCACCCGCGGGCCTCGGTGCTGGTCCGCGCGCTGCAGAGCGGCGGCGACCAGCGGCCCGACCTGTTCCGCCGGGACGCCTCGCCCGGCGACCGCTACCTGCTGTGCTCCGACGGGCTGTCCGGCTTCGTCCAGGCCGGCGCGATCCGCGACGTGCTCGCCGGGGCCGACCGCCCCGCCGACGCCGTCGCCCGGCTCATCGCGCTGGCCGACGGGGCGGGCGGCCTGGACAACGTCACCTGCGTCGTCGCGGACGTCGTCGCCGGCCCCGTGGACCCGGGGGAGCAGGCGCCGCTGCTGATCGGCGCGGCGGCCGGGGGCGGCGAGAGGGGACGCCTCGCCCGGCTCGGCCGCCGGCTCCGCCGTGCCTGACCCGCTCCGGGACCGCCGCGCGTTGACGCTGTTCACGGGCGTTCCGCGCGCGGACGGACGTTCCAGAAGATCAAGTAGGGTGGCGGGATGAGCGGCGACCCGGGCGTCACGGCGGGCGACATCGCCCGGCTCGCGGGCGTCGGGCGCGCCACCGTCAGCAACTGGCGCCGCCGCCACGACGACTTCCCGCGGCCCGTCGGCGGCACCGCGGCCAGCCCGCTGTTCTCCCTCGCCGACGTCGAGGACTGGCTGACCCGCAACGGCAAGCCGTTCGAGGTGTCGGCCGGCGACCGCTGCTGGCAGCGGCTGCGCGCGTCCGGCGACGACTTCCGCCTGGCCGACCTGGTCGGCTGGGCGGGCCTGCGGCTCCTGGAGTCGCGCGGCGACACCGCGGCGCAGCCGCCCGGGGACAGTGCGCCCCAGCCGCCCGACGACACTGCGGCGCAGCCGCCCGGGGACACCGAGATGCCGCCGTGGCCGGAGACCGTCCCGCGCGACCCGGGGCTGCCCGCGCTGCTGGACGAGCTGGCGGCCGAGCGCGGGCACCGCGCCGCCTTCGACTTCCTCATCGAGCGGTACGTGCGGGCGCATTCGCGGCGCCTCGACGTCACCCGCCCGGGCGTGGCGCGGCTGATGACCCGGCTCGCCTGCCAGAAGGGCGACCTCGTCCTCGACCCCGCCTGCGGGCTCGGCACGCTGCTGCTGTCGGCGTCCGGTGCCCGGCACGCGCTCGCCCAGGAGAGCGACCCGGCCGCCGCGCGGATCGCCGCCGTCCGGCTGCGGCTCGCCGGGACGCCCGCCGACGTCGTCACCGCCGACTCGCTGCGCAGCGACGGCTTCCCCGGCGAGGTCGCCGACGCCGTCGTCTGCGACCCGCCGTCGGGCGACCGCGCGTGGGGCCACGAGGAGCTGACCGGCGACCCGCGCTGGGAGTACGGGCTGCCGCCGCGCGGCGAGCCGGAACTGGCCTGGGTGCAGCACTGCCTGGCGCACGCCAGGCCGGGCGGCCGGGTCGCGGTGGTGATGCCGCCCGCCGTGGCCAGCCGCCGCCCGGGCCGCCGCATCCGCGGCAACCTGCTGCGCGCCGGCGCGCTGCGCGCGGTGATCACGCTCGCGCCCGGCGGGCCCGACCTGTGGCTGCTGCGCCGTCCCGAGCCCGGCGAGCCGCCGCCCGCCGCGGTCCTGCTGCTGGACGCCGAGGGCGATCTCGACCGCGCCGAACGGGAGTGGCGCCGGCACACGCGCGGCGCGGGCGCGGACGCGGCGGTCCCGGTCATCGACCTGCTGGACGACGAGGTGGACCTCGCCCCGGCCCGGCGCC